>RZYB01000088.1 GCA_009930495.1 Deltaproteobacteria bacterium | reverse complement strand
TCCACCGGAATGACCATCTTGGCGTAGTATTCGGGCGAACCGAGGCCATAGATGCAGGACACCGAAGCCACGATGAGCACGTCGCGCCGGGTCAGCAGGGCGTGGGTCGCGGCGTGGCGGAGCTTGTCGATATCCTCGTTGATGGCCGAATCCTTCTCGATGTAGGTGTCCGAGTGCGGGAGATAGGCTTCCGGCTGGTAATAGTCGTAATAACTGACGAAATACTCCACGGCATTACGCGGAAAAAGACCTTTGAACTCGTTGTAGAGCTGGGCGGCCAGGGTTTTGTTGGGGGCCATGACCAGGGCCGGACGATTCAATTCGGCCACGACCTGGGCCATGGTGAAGGTCTTGCCCGACCCGGTCACGCCCAAAAGCACCTGGTCGCGCACGCCCTGGCGCACCCCGGCGCAGATCTGGGCAATGGCCTGGGGCTGGTCGCCGCGCGGGACATAGTCGGACACGAGTTCGAAAGCGGATGACATAAAGGCCTGGACGTCCCGGCTGGATTATTTGGGCCGGATGCCCAGGACATTGGGCACGGGCCAGAAATTCTTGTTGCTGCCCTGGAAAAAATCGGACCTGTACTCCCCAACCCAGCGGCCGGTGAAGCCGGAAGCATCGACATACATGGCCGCGTCGGCCCCGCCCTCGACATACATGGCCCCGACCAGATCCAGAGGCAGATCAAGCAGGGCCTGGGCAAATTCGCGCATGGACACGCCGGTCCGACAATGAATGAAAAGCACCCGGCCGTCCTGGTCCATGCCGATGGCTGCGGCCGAATGGCGGGGTTCGTCCTGGGTCCACAAATTCTGCCGATCGTGGCTGATGAGACGATAGTTCTGGATCGCGCCCTGATATTGCTCGATAACGGCCTGCCAATCCGGGTCCTGTTTGCGGTCCACCCAGCGCACCCGCGGCAGGGCCGGGTCCTTGGGACCAAAAAGCAGAAACGCGCCATAGCCGGGATGGACGAAGTCGTTCACCATCAGGTCTCCGTCGCGCATGTATCCGGTGGCGCGCAGGCGGTCGTCGGCCCGGAACATGCCGGCGTTGATGGCCGCCGTGAAGCCCAATCGACGCGACCATTGACCCACGGTCAGCATGGTTCCCGTTTCCAGAGCGCTGCCCAGGCTGAACGCGTAACACGCCGGATTGATGCGCAACACGGCCAGCACGCCCTGCTCGCCGGACAGATCGCCAACCCGGTCCGGCATCAGAAATTCCCGCAATTCCAGGCCCGGAGCCAAAGACCGCCACTCCTCGGCGCGAACCGGCCCGACCGTCGCGGTCAAAAGAAAAAGGGCAATTACCACACGCAGGCAGCGGACAATCATAACAAACTCTGGCTCCACGCATCCATCACAAGGAATGATTCCAGACTTTTTCACAGAAGCGGAATCATTTCAAGCAGTACGAATCAGGAACCATTGCTGGCCCTGGCAAATCATGGTAGATTCGCCGTCAACCTGGAATCATAATGGAGGATGACATGGAGATCATTCGTCAGGACGACCGATCGAATCCGCCCTGTCCACGCGGCCTTGTCGCCACGGTCCGCATCCGGTGCTTCAAGGGCCGCAAGGACGTGGTCGTGCATCTCTTCCGGCCGTCCTGGGACCCCTCGGAAGGGGGGACATACCCCTGGGACGACCTGATCAGCTCGGACCACGAGCCGATCACGCCGCGCGGCAACAGCCGGGATGTCATTTTGGAATCCTTCACCCGCGACGAACTGGAGATGGTGGTCCGGTATCTGGCGCGGCGCTACGCGGACAGACTGACGCACGTGACCACCAACGCCCTGGAGTTCCCGCTTCCAGCCGGCTTGCTTTCCCTGGGCTCCATGCCCGAGGGCAAGGACATGGGCCGTATCCGCTTCGAGATCGTCCCCGGCTACCCGCTGCCCTTTCCCGTGCACGGCTTTTACGATCTGAGCCAGCACAAACCCATGGACCAGGGCGACTGCGAGGACTAGACCGTCCCTTCCTGCTCGAACCGTTGCCGCAGCAACCGAAACAGGGCCCGGCCCTGCTTGGACGGCTTGGCGGCGGCCTTTTCCTCGGCGGCCACGCGAACCATCCGCCGCAGTTGCGGCCGGTCCAGGTCGAAGCGTTGGGCCAATTCCTCCAGCAGGGCGTCATCGCCGGCGATCAGGGCATCCCGCCACTGCTCGATCTGGTGAAAATCCTCGGCCTGCCGAAAGCGCAGCTGATCCAGGTCGTCCAGGGCCTGCTGGATGGGCTCGGCGTCCAGCCTGCGCATGACCGTGCCGATAAACTGCAGATGCCGCCGCCGTGCCTCCTTGTCCTTCAGGGTATGATAAAAACGCAAGGCCTCGAGCAAATCCTCGGACAGGTCCATGCGGGCCAACTGGTCCGGAGTCAGTTCCAACAGTTTTTCGCCCAGCTTCTGCAACGCGAGCATGTCCCGCTTGCGTTGGGATTTACTCGGCTTCGAGTATTCCTCGTCCTCGTCGTAACCATGCACGAATTCAGTCATTGTTTCTCGATATGGGGCGCGGGGCCAAGGCACGGCACTCCAGGCTGCCGTGACGCAAGGACCAGCGTCCACATTGGGTCGGGGTTTTAAGAGCGGCCTCCAGCCGGGCCGTGAATTCGAGGCGCGAGACCTCGAACCCGCCAAAATTGACCATGTGCGGCGTGGTCTGCTGGCAGTCCAAAAGCGTATAGTCCGAGGAGTTCAAAGCGCGGATCAAGGTCACGAACGCGGCCTTGGAGGCGTTGGGCTGGACATAAAACATGGATTCGCCAAAAAACGCCCGGCCCATGGCCACGCCATACAGCCCGCCGACAAGTTGGTCATCCTGCCAGGCCTCGATGCTGTGGGCGAATCCCAATTCGTGCAGGCGGCAATAGGCGGCGTGCATTTCCGGCACGATCCAGGTGCCCATGGCCCCGCGCCGGGGAGACCGGGCACAAGCCGTGATGACCCGCTCGAAGGCCGTGTCCAGGGTAAACCGGAACACGCCCTGGCGCAGAATGCGCTCCAACCGGGCCGGGACATGAACCCGATGGGGTTCCAGGATCAATCGGGGCTCCGGGCTCCACCACAGGATGGGAGAATTGGCGTTGTACCAGGGAAAAATCCCCAGGCCATAGCCGATGAGCAGCCGCCGGGGAGACAGATCCCCGCCAACGGCCAGCAAGCCGTCGGCGTCGGCATGGGCCGGGTCCGGAAAAAGCGGTTCCGGAGGCAGGGCAAAGACCGTCATGGGTTCAGCGCGGCCGGTAGACGAAATCCAGGGCGCCTTCCCACAGGCCGATCTCGACAGCGCCGCCGCCGGCCAACTCGCCGAAAAGAATCTTGTCGGCCAGCACGTCCTTGACGTCCTTCTGGATGAGCCGCCCCAAGGGTCGGGCGCCAAAGGCCGGGTCAAAGCCCTTCTTGGCCAGCCAGGCGCGGGCCTCCGGGGAAAGGGTCACGACCACGTTCTTGGCCGCCAGCTGGGCGCCCAATTCGGCCATGAACTTGTCCACGATCCGCTCCATGATCTCCTGGGTCAGGGAATGGAAGGGCACGATGGCGTCCAGGCGATTGCGGAACTCCGGGCTGAACAGCTTCTCGATGGCGGCCATGCCGCGCGAGGCCCGATCCTCCTCGGCCCCGGCCTTGAAGCCGATGGCGTTGCCGCTCATCTCGCGGGCACCGGCATTGGAGGTCATGAGCAGGATGACGTTGCGGAAATCCGACTTGCGGCCGTTGTTGTCGGTCAGGGTGGCGTGGTCCATGACCTGGAGCAGAATGGAAAACATGTCCATGTGCGCCTTCTCTATCTCGTCCAAAAGGAGCACGCAGTGCGGGGTCTTGCGGATGGCGTCCGTCAGAAGGCCGCCCTGCTCGAAGCCGACATAACCGGGAGGCGCCCCGATAAGCCGGGCCACGGCGTGCTTTTCCATGTACTCGCTCATGTCGAAACGGACAAAGGCCACGCCCAGGCAGGCCGCCAACTGTTTGGCCAGTTCGGTCTTGCCCACGCCCGTGGGGCCGGTCAGCAAAAAGGAGCCCACGGGCCGTTCGGCGTTGCCCAAACCGGCCCGGGAACGCTTGATGGCCTTGGCCAGCATCTCCACGGCTTCCTGCTGGCCAAAAACCTGGGCGCCCAGATCCTCTTCCAGCCGGGCCAGACGGTCCCGGTCCGAGGCACTGACGCGGGAACTGGGAATACGGGCCATGCGCGCCACGACTTCCTCGATGTCCTTGCGGGTGACGGACTTGCGCCGGCCTTTCTCGCCGGACAACACAAAAATGGCTCCGGCCTCGTCGATGACGTCGATGGCCTTGTCCGGCAGGCAGCGATCGTTCAGATGCCGGGCCGACAGCTCCACGGCGGCGGCGATGGCCGAGGGTTGATATTTGACGCCGTGGAAGGCCTCGTAATGCGGTTTGAGGCCCATGAGGATCTTCTCGCTCTCGGCCACGCTGGGTTCGACGATGTCGATCTTCTGAAAGCGCCGGGACAGGGCGCGGTCCTTCTCGAAATGGTTTTTGTATTCCTCGTAGGTGGTGGAGCCGATGCACCGCAGCTCGCCCGAGGCCAGAACAGGCTTGAGAATGTTCGAGGCGTCCATGGAACCGCCGCTGGTGGAGCCGGCGCCGACAATGGTGTGGATTTCATCGATGCACAGGATGGCGCCGGGAATGGCCTTGAGCTCGCCAATGATGCCCTTGAGCCGGGCCTCGAAATCGCCCCGGTATTTGGTTCCGGCCAGAAGAGACCCCATGTCCAGGGCAAAAATACGGGCCTCTCGGAACTGCTCCGGCACCTCGCCCAGGGCGATTTTCAGAGCCAGTCCCTCGGCCACGGCGGTCTTGCCGACGCCGGGATCCCCAACGAAAACAGGGTTGTTCTTCTTGCGCCGGGCCAGCACCTGCAAGGTGCGCTTGAGTTCCTCCTCGCGCCCGACCAAGGGGTCGATTTTCCCTTCCTTGGCCCGCGCCACCAGGTCCACCGTGTATCTTTCCAGAGCGCCCTGCTTGGACGAGTCCTTGGTGTCGGCCTCTTCGGAACCGCCGCCCTCGGGCACTTGATGGGAAATGAACTCCAGGACGTTCAGCCGGGTCAGGCCCTGGGCCTTGAGATAATACACGGCGAAGGCGTCTTCCTCCTCCAGCATGGCGGCCAGGAAATCCCCGGCCTGAACCCTGGATTTCCCGGCGGACTGGATATGCAGAATGGCCCGCTGCATGGCCCGCTGCACGCTGACCGTCTGCACGATTTCGTGTTCCGGACGAGGATTGACCTCGAGGTGGTCCATGAAAAACTGAACCAGCTGCTTGCGCAGACGGTCCAGATCGATGCCGCATCCCCGCAGGATGGCCTGCCCATGGGCATCCAGGGTATAACTGTAGAGCAGATGCTCCAGGGTCAGGAATTCGTGTTGCCGCAGCTTCACTTCCCGCACCGCGTTGCCAATGATTCTCTCCAGATCCTTGCTCAGCATTCACACCTCTTCCATGGAACAGCGCAGGGGAAAGGATCGCTTGCGGGCCATCTGGTGCACCAGTTGCACCTTGGTCTCGGCCACCTCGGCGGTATAGATCCCGCAGAGGCCAATGCCTTTCTCGTGAACGCTCATCATCACGACAAAAGCCTCGTCCTCGGTCTTGTTGAAGACCTTCATGAGCACCTCGACCACGAAATCCATGGTCGTGTAGTCATCGTTGTGCAGCAATACCTTGTATTGCTTCGGCTCCCGCAGCTCATCCTCGACGATGATATCCGGGTTCAATCCCGGGTCCGTGAACTGGTCGCTCATTTCCCGCTCCCTTTGTGTCCACGGGGATTATTCATCGTCGCCAAATTCCTCGATCCAGGCTTGCAGGATTTCCACCACCTGCTTGGCCTGCTTGACCGAGGAAATGTTGAACTTGGACTGGGGCGAAAAGCGACCATTGCGCTTCTGGTAGCGCCCCACCCGGAACTTGACCGGTCCGAATTCCTCCGATCCCCTGGCCACCTCCTGGTAGGCGAACATCACCGTGGACCAGGAGCCACGGGACAAAACCTCTTTCTTCAGTTCCTTGACCTTCTGGACCCCGTCCTCGTCGGTCCAGTCTATGGAAATATCGTCAATGGTTTCAGCCATGAATGCTCCTCGTTATGAAATATCGTCGCGCCTCGAAAGCCGTCCACATCCACGGGGGCGGCCCCGTTCCAAGGCGGCAGGCAACTATTAATGCCCAGCCAAGCAAAAGCAAGCATGAAGCGCGTCCATGGGACCTGCCAAAGCCATCCACAAAAATATTCAATCATTCCAAAGACTCATTGGCGACAAAATTTCCCCCCTACCTTTTCAGCCTGAAATGGATTACCCGGGGTCTCATCTTTCGACCCCATGTCCAATTCTCCAACGCACACAAGGAGTGTCCCATGTCTTTGAAAGTCGTGATCATCGGCGGCGTGGCCCTGGGCCCCAAGGCCGCCTGCAGGATAAAGCGTGTCAACCCCGACGCGGAGGTGACCCTGGTCGACGCCAGCAAGCTCATTTCCTACGGCGGCTGCGGCATCCCGTACTATGTGTCCGGCGATGTCAGCGAGCATACCCAGCTCCAGGAAACCAGTTTTCACATGGTCCGGGACGAGGAGTTTTTCAGGGTCTGCAAGCACTTCACGGTCATTACCGAAACCCGGGCCCTGTCCATCGACCGCAAGGCCAAAACCGTGCTGGTCCGGGCCAAGGACGGCACCGAATCCACCCTGCCCTACGACAAGCTGGTCCTGGGCACGGGCAGCAGGCCCCGCGTCCTGCCCATTCCCGGCACGAATCTCGCCAATGTCTTCACCGTGACCACGCTGGAGGAGGCCATCCGGGTCAAGGAGCAGGTTTCCGGCGGTGGCGTGGCCTCGGCGGTCATTGTCGGGGCCGGGTTCATCGGCCTGGAAATGGCCGAGGCCCTGTCCGACATGTGGGACATCCGGACCACCGTGGTCGAGGTGGCGGATCAGGTCATGCCCGGCTTCATCAGCCCGACCATGGCCCAAATCGTGGAAAAGCACCTGGACGACAACGCGGTCACGGTGCGCACCTCGGAAATGGTCCAGGCCATCGAGGGTGAAAACGGCAAGGTCACCCGCGTGGTGACCAACAAGGGCACCATCGACGCCGATCTGGTCATTCTGTCCGTGGGCGTGATTCCCAACGACGAGCTGGCCCGCGCGGCCGGCCTGACCTGCGCCGAACGCGGCGGCGTCGTCGTTTCCAAGACCATGCAGACCTCGGACCCGGACATCTACGCCGGCGGTGACTGCGTGGTTGTCGAAAACCTCATCACCGGCAAGCACGGCTACTATCCCCTGGGGTCCCTGGCCAACCGCCAGGGCCGGGTCATCGGCACCAATGTCGCCGGCGGCCGCGAAACCTTTGACGGCGTCGTGGGCACCTTCATTCTCAAGGTCTTCGAATACGGCTTCGGCGGCGTGGGTTTGTCCCTGCCCGTGGCCCTGCGCGAAGGTTACGACGCCTTCAGCACCCAGGTCCTGCAGTTCGACCACTCCCACTTCTATCCCAAAAAGGACATGATCAGCCTGGAAATCGTGGTCGACCGACCCACGGGCCGCGTCCTTGGCGTCCAGGGCTCGGGCACCAACGGCGACTCCCTCAAGGACCGCATCGACGCCGTGGCCGCTGTCATCAAATTCCGCCCGACCCTGCGCGATATCGCCAACATGGAGCTGGCCTACGCACCGCCCTTTGGCTCGGCCATGGACGTGCTCAACGCGGCGGCCAACGCGGCCGAAAACATCCTGTCCGGACGCTGCACGCCCGTCCAGCCCGACGAATTCGCCGAACTCTGGAAAAACCGGGTTCAGGAAAACCTGCTCTGCGTCGATGTCCGGGAATGGGGCAACGCCGAACCCTATGTCGGCAAGCACCCGGAATTCTGGCGGAACATTCCCCAGGGGCAGGTCCGCGCCCGGCTCGCGGAAGTTCCCCGCGACAAAAAAATCGTGCTTCTGTGCAACACCGGCGGCCGGTCCTACGAGGCCCAGGTCTCCCTGCGTCACGCGGGATTCACCAACGTTCTCAACCTTCAGGGCGGCATGGGCTTCATCAAGCAAACCGGCTTCGACCCGAGCCAGGACGACTAACCGACGGGCCGACCTCCGGGTCGGCCTTTTTTTTCACGGAGGACCCCATGATCAGACTGCTGACCATCCTTGCCCTGCTCTGCCCCGCGAGCCTGTGGGCCGCGCCCCGGCAGGTGACCCTGTTCCCCGCCTCGGCCCAGATCGAGGACCGCGTCGTTGTCGCCGCCACGACTGGCACCGAAGGTCAGGAATGCACCCTGATCCTGCCGGGCCAGGCCGATCCGGCCACCCTGCGCCTTGGTGCCCTGCCCGCGGCTTCATCCATCACGGGCGTGAGCTGGACCAGCCGTCAGGAAAAAGATCAGGCCGCCCTGGCGCCGCTCAACGCGCGCCTGAAGGAATTATCCGCGACCCGCGATGGCGTCGCGGCGGAACTTGAAGGCGTGCGCGGCCGCCTGGCCTTCTGGCAGGCCCAGACCAAACCCGCGGAACAGTCCGTGGCCGCGCTGCGGGAACTGGCCGCCGAGCTGCATGCAGCCGTGCGCCAGGACACGGCCCGATCCCAGGAACTCGGACACACGCTGGCCGACCTGGACAAGGACATCGCCCAGGTCAACGACGCGATCAAGCGCATCGCCGGACAGGAACGGACGGTCTGGGACGTGCGCCTGCGCTTCGCGAACCAAGCGCCCAAGGAGTTGTCCTATTCCTACACCATGACCGATTGCGGCTGGAGCCCGCTGTACCGCCTGGACGCCCGGCCGGCCGAAAACCGCATCGATTTTTCCTGGCAGGCCAAGGTCTGGCAGCGCTCCGGCCAGGACTGGTCCGACACGCGCCTCTTCCTGGCCACCATCCAGCCCACGTCCCAGACCACTCCGCCGGACCTGCCGCCCTGGGAAATCCGGCCCATGAACCTCATGCCCCGCAAGGCCATGGCCGCGCCGGCCATGATGGACATGAAGGCCGAGGTTCTGGCCTCGGCCCCGGCGCCCATGGAAAACCGCCGCGCCACCCATGCCGTCTGGGACATGGGGCAACGCGCCCTACCCGCCGGTGAAACCCGGAGCCTGGAAATCGAACGCGCGGCCTGGCCGGCCGTGTTCACGCACCTGATCCGTCCAAGTCTCGACCCCAAGGCCTTTTTGCGGGCCGAGACGACTTTCGCCCAGCCCAGGGAAATGCCCACCGGCACGGCCATGTTCCTGGTGGATGGCGCCATGCTCGATCAACGGCAATTTTCCCTCGCCGGCCGCGATGGGGACTTCTTTTTCGGAACCAACCCGCTGCTGACCTGCGAGGTCACGCTCTTGGACAAAAAAACCGGCGAAAAGGGTTTGTTCGGCCGCAAGCAATCTTTTGCCTGGGACTGGAACCTGAAAGTCCGCAACACGGCCACCTATCCGGCAACCATCCGCGTCGAGGAGCCCAGACCACAAATCCGGGACGAGCGCATTGTGCTGACCCTGGCCGCCACGCCCAAACCCGAGGACGATCCCAACCCCGAGGTTCTGGCCTGGAACGCCACCGTTCCCGCCGGCGCGGACAGTCTGTTCCACGTCCAGGTCGCCCTGGAAGCCCCGGACGATCTGCGCATTGATCCCGGCTGGCGCTGGTGACGCCCCTGTCTCCGGCAAGCCCCTGTCCGGCTTGCCGGAGACAACATCGCAATCCGGACCGTTCCCCGCGCCCGGCGTTCTCGCGATACCATCCACGCGCCGTCAAAACCCAGGCGCGCCCGCCTCGTGGACAAGCGTTCTCCACAATTCGCAAATACAATTCCCCGCCACGACCCTGGCCTGGACCTCAAAAAATACTTGAGCACGCGCGCTTTTAAGGCGAACGTCTGCCGCGCCCGTGGCCCGCGCCCGACGCGGCCAGGGAGCCTCACGAGGACACCACATGGAATCACCCGCCACGAGACCCGCCGGGCACGATATCGACGGGTCCCAAGCCACGGAACAACGGCCTGGAACCCAAAACCAGATGAATCCAGCATGGAACGGCGAGACCCGCGCCCGCCTGATCCGGACCGCCGAGCAGGCTCTGGGCCGCGATCTGTCCGGCCGCGATCCGTCCCAGGTGGACGAGGCCCTGACCCGACGCGCGCATGAATCCGGCCTAAACGCCCAGGACTACGCCGCGCGCCTTGAAACCGACCCCGCCGAGGCGATCCTGTTCTGGCAAATCTTGAATAATTCCCACAGCGTGTTTTTCCGCAATCCCCTGACGTTCGCCCTGCTCGAACAATTCGCCCTGCCGGCCCTGCTCCAGAAAAAGGACCGGGATGGACAGGAAACACGGGTCTGGTCGGCGGGATGCGCGGCCGGGCAGGAAGCCTACTCCCTAGCCATTCTCCTGTGGGAGCTGAGCGCCACCAGAAATCACGCGTCACGGGTTCGAATTTTCGCCACGGACCACTGTGCCCTGAACCTGACCCGGGCCCGACGCGGCTTCTTTGATCGCAACGATGTTCAAAACGTCCGTCTGTGCCATCTGCGGGCCCATTTTTCCCGAAAAGAGAAACACTATGTCATCGGTCCGGCGGTGCGTCCCCTGGTTGATTTTTCCGAGCACGACCTGCTCGACGCCCGGACCCCACGCCCCCAGGCCAGCATTTTCGGTGAATTCGACCTCATCGCATGCTGCAATGTGCTCCTGCACTACCGCCCGGACATTCGGCGCCTGATCCTGGGCCGTCTGCACGCGGCCCTGGCGCCCCACGGCTTCCTGGTCGTCGACGAGGCCGAACGGGACTGGGTCACCCCATCC
>RZYB01000087.1 GCA_009930495.1 Deltaproteobacteria bacterium | reverse complement strand
GGACTGGAAGGCCGCGCTGACCAGATTCAGCATCCAATTCGAGGACAGAATGATCGAATTTTAGGAAGGCGTTTACACATAATTCTGGACACCCTCAGGTCACCATGCACAATCCGCCACTGCCCCGGTTGATCAAGCGGGCCTCATGATAATCCTCGCTGCCCAAATAACTGTATCGAACCGTGTTTGTCCTGTGTTCGCGGTCGTATTGCCGGCGCTCGTCGCTCGCGGTCATGATGTTGCTCCTTGTGCCCGGGTATTCCCCAGCTCGACAATAATGCCAAACTGAAAAAAGGAAAGAGGGGCGCCTTCAGGCCACCGGTCCGCCCCAACGGGCATACAGGTCATGATCCAGGCCAAGCTGTTCCAAAACGCGACCGGAAAATTGGGCCACCAGGGCGTCGAGGGTCTCCGGGCGATGGTAAAAACCCGGACATGGCGGCATGATGACGGCCCCGGCGCGCTGGGCGCGGAGCATGTTGCGCAGATGAATTTCATGCAGTGGCGTTTCGCGCGGCACCAGGATAAGCGGCCGACGTTCCTTCAGGGTCACGTCGGCGGCCCGGTGCAGCAGATTGGAGCCCACTCCGCAGGCAATGGCGGCCAGACTGGCCATGGAACAGGGGCAGACGATCATGCCCTGGTGCGGCCAGGAGCCGCTGGCCGGAGGAGCGGCGACATTGGCGGGATCGTGAAGATAATGAAAACAGGCTTCCAGCTCCGCCCCGTCCGTGCCGAGTTCATGGCGCAGGACCTGCCTGGCGCCATCGGAAATGATGCCGTGCACCTCCAGGCCGGAAACGGCGCGCAGAGCCCTGGCCAGGGAAAAAGCGTGGATCATGCCGCTGGCACCGGAAATGGCCAGCACGATTCTGCGAGTGGTCATGAGTAATCCTTGACGCGCGACACTGGCTCCGGTCGAGGGACGCGCCCTGGGCGCGGTCCTCGTGGCCTGTCCACGTCGGAAACTGATCCGTCACCGAAAAAAAGCGGACGGATTGCTCCGTCCGCCCCGGATTGGTTCGCCTCGAAGCGACGCTACACGCGCGGTCCGCCTTGGTAGACCTGGTCCAGGATAGCCTGTCCGCCAGCGGCCAGGACTTCCCTGGCCACGCGCGCTCCAAGATCCCTGGCCTCGGCCGCCGGGCCGTGGGCCTCCTTGCGGATGAGTTTCTCCCCGCACAGGTCGGCAACCAGACCGGTCATGTGGACGTGGGAATCGGTCAGGGTCGCGAAACCGGCAATGGGCACCTGGCAGCCGCCATCCAGGCCAAAAAGAAACGCCCGCTCGGCTTCGACGCAGATCCTGGAGGGAGCGTGATCCAGAAAGGCGAGCATGGCATCGAGTTCCGGCCGATCGTCCCGAAACTCGATGCCCAGGGCGCCCTGGGCCACGGCCGGATAAAACGTGGGCGGGGCCAGTTCCTGCATGTGCGGAGCGGACAAGCCCAATCGGCGCAGACCGGCCATGGCCACGACAATGGCCTCGAACTCGCCATTCATGAGCTTGCCAACGCGGGTGTCCAGATTGCCGCGCAGGGACACGATTTCCAGATCCCGGCGCTGGGCCATGAGCTGGGTCTGGCGCCGCAAACTGCTGGTGCCCACCCGTGCGCCGGCGGGCAAGGACGCGACAGAGGCATGATGGACGCTCAAAAAGCAGTCCGTGGGCACCTCGCGCTCGGGAATGATCCCCAATTTGAGGCCCGTGGGCAGTTCCGCCGGCACGTCCTTCATGGAATGCACGGCGATATCCGCCTCCCGAAGCAACAGGGCTTCCTCGATCTCCTTCACGAACAGGCCCTTGCCCCCAATCTTGGCCAGGGGAACATCCAGGATTTTATCGCCCTGGGTCTTGATGATCTTCAGTTCGACGACCAAGCCCGGATACTGGGCCCGCAGCAGGTCGGAGATATGGTGTGCCTGCCATAGGGCCAGCTTGCTGCCCCGCGTGGCGATGCAAATGGTATGCAACATTGATGACTATCCTCGAATCAGCCGCAGCTGGAGCAATTGCCGCCGGAGCAGCCCGCGCAGGGGCTCTTGCCGCGGGTGGTGATGGCGTTGGCGCTGGGTGATCCCGCGACAATGGGCCCGCCGGTGCGGAACACGCCCTTGGAAATGAGCTTGGTCGTGTCCGAGGCGCCGCAAGCCGGGCAGATCGGTTGCTCGTCGCCGAGGATGACTTCCTCGAATTCCTTGTGACACACGTTACAGACATACTCGAAAATAGGCATGTTTCCTCCTTATGCCCTGGTGGAACCCAAATTCAGTTCCGCCACGGCTTCAAACAAATAGTGATCCACCAGCCAGCACAGAAGATGGCCGATGGCCGCGTGGACTTCCTGGACAAGCGGCGTGCGCTTGTCCGGAACGATCAGGACATGGTGACAATGGTCGATCATGGTGCCGCCGTTGCCACCGCTCAGGCCGATGGTGGTCAATCCGATGTCCACGGCCGCGCGCAGGGCCTCGTTGACATTGGCGCTGCGACCCGAGGTTGAAATGGCCACCAGCACGTCCCCAGGACGGCCCAGGGCCTGGACCTGCTTGCTAAAAATCTGGTCGAACGAATAGTCATTGCCGATGGCCGTCAGCGCGGACGTGTCGGTGTTCAAGGCCACGGACGGCAGGGGGGGCCGCTCCATCAGGAAGCGATTGACCAACTCGGCCGAAAAATGCTGGGCATCGGCCGCGCTGCCGCCATTGCCGCACCACAGAATTTTTCCGCCCCTGGCCAGACTGGTGGCCATGGTCCGGGCCGCCTCGTCCAGGGCCTGGGCGTGATCGGTGAAAAAAGCTTCCCGCAGGCGCGCCCCCTCCCGGGCATGATTCATGATGAGCTGCAAGGCGCTGTCCGTCATGGGCCCTCCTCTTCGTCGTTTTCACGGGACGTTGGTTTGTAAGGTCCGCCTTTTCCTTTGGCAAGGTCTATTCTGGACGGGCCTTCCCGGCCGCGACACGCCCGAGCTCCGTGGCGACCCGCAGCCCCGTCTCTTCCTGGCCGAAAGGTACCGGAACGCGTACCCGCACGAAATTGCGATAAAAAAACAACGTCCGGCCGGCGACCATCAAATAGGAATAGACCACTTCGAGATGCGGCACGGGATCGCGTCTAAAGGTCGCCTTGTCCAAACGCGCCCCCCAGGAATTCCAGTTATGCACAGTTCCGTTGAGATAAAGCCCATCCTGGCCGACATAGACCAGCCCCGGCCCCCGGAGATGCCGCCGTCGGCCGCGCCGGGGCAGGACCACGGCCAGAACCCGGAGCACGGCCATGAGTCCCATGAGCCCGGCGAAAACCCAGACCGAGGCCGCGTCGCGCATGACGGCCATGAACCCTAGACCGATCACGAGGGTGATAACGAAAATAAACCACCACAGTGCTTTCTTTTCCCCTGTCTCCTGGCCAAAATTCCACTCCACGAACCGGGTCCATTCCTCCGGAGCATAGCTGAAACACGCGAGATGTCCGCCCGCGACCAACCGGCGCAACATGGCCGTCTGCCGGCCAAACAGCCACATGCCGATCAATCCGCCAAGCAGAAAAAAACCGCCCGCGAAGATGGACGCGAAACTCAGATCCGAGCCGACGCATTGATACACAAACGGCCATGCCACGGCCCCGCCACAGACAACGGCAAAGATGGCCGACCAACGCAACCCCCTGCCGGCGGAACTTCCGGCCACGAGATCGGCCACGCGCCCCCCCCAGCCCCAGAGAAGCACGGCTCCGACAACGGCGGCCAGCAGCCCCACCCAGTTGTCACGCAACGGAAAACGGACATTCTCCGGGATGGACCGGGTCGAAAAATCCATGGCCGGGACAAACCGATATCCCAGATACCGGACGCCCACCCCGTCGCGCCACCGAAGGTATCCTTCGGTTCCAGACAGGTTGGCGAATATCTCCCTGTCCGGCGCGACGTAACGCGTGGCCGGGGCGGCCGCATTGGGGGCGCTGTCCAGCGAGGCCACGATTTCCGCCCAGGCCGGATCGGTCCCGTCAGTCAATCGATCCGCGACCCTGGAGGCGATAAACCGATTCAGGGGCAACGGTTCCGTGGTGGAGCGGACAAACTCCCGGCTCATGCCCATGACCCCAAGGCCAGAACCACCTTGCGCGTATTGGGATTCATAACGTCGCCCCCAGTCAACCAGTTCCAGCCGCAGCAACAACGGCGCGGGAAACCACCACGCCAGGATCACGGCCATGACGACCACGACCGCCAGCACCTGCCGTACCAACACATTCATGCCTGCCTCCCCATTCCCGGATTCAGGCGACCGGCTGGTGATCATGCCAGCCCCCGCCCTCGCGACGCCCGCCAAGCAGTCCGGCATCATTCTTCATCAATAACACCGACTTTTTGCCAGCTCCGGCCCCGATCGCGACTGACCAGCAACCCATCCTCCAGGCCGACAAAAACCGTTCCTTCCGGACCAGCCGCCATGGCCAGAACCCGCTGTCCTTCAAGCCCTTTCCCCACGACGGTCGCGGTACCATCGCGCGTCTCGAAAAAAAGGATTCCGCCATGGCGATCCGCGCCCATCCACGCCCCGTCCCCAAGAGGCGCGAACGCGGCGCAGCTCTCCCCGGGAATCCGGTCCACCTTGACCCAGTCCGCGTTGTCCGGTCCTGGTCGCAGGACAAAAGAGGTCAGCATGCGCTCGGTAAAAATCGTCCCGTCCACGCCCATGGCCAAATCCCGGAAGCCCTGGCCGAAGCGTTCCCGCCGCCAGGCGTGGCCGCCATCCCCGGACATGACGATATCCTGATACCCAAACGCCAGATACCGGCCGTCGGGCAGCAGACGCGTTTCCCAGACACCGTAATCCCAGCCATCTTCGCCCGCCATGGGCACCAACCGCCACGAACCATCGTCGGAGCGGGTGAAAAGCCCGGCCGCGTCGGCCGGAACGGCCAAAAGCAGACCACCCGGCATTGCCGCGACGTGATTGACGCCGCCCTCGGGCAGGCCGCGCATGTCCCTGGCCCATGTTTGCCCACGGTCCTCGGAGCGCCACAATCCATCGCCACGGGATGCCAGATACAGATCACCCCGCGCGCCCTGGGCCAGTCCAAGATCCTTGGCCGGCCGCACGGGAGTGGCGACATACGCCCAATCCCGCCCGCCGTCGTCGCTCCGGAACAGGCCCAGACCGGCCAGCGCCGCGTAGCCCGTTCCATGGGAGTCAAAGGCCAGGCCCACGACTCGGGCCACGTGGGCAAAGGGCCGGTGGCGCCACGTCTTTCCCTGGTCCTCGGACAGATACAACCCGGCGCCCCAGGTGCCGACCCAGATCCGCCCGGCCGCATCCACGGCCACGGACTGCGCGGACGCGCCCGCGACGTCGCCGTGAATCCAACTTTGACCGTGGTCCTCGGACACGAACACCCCGCGATCCTCGGTGGCCACCGCGATCCGACCAGACGACCCAAAGGCCATGTCCACGATCACGCTTCCATCCAAAAGCGGGGAAACATGGCTCCACCCGGACTCTTCCGACCGCCAGGCCCACAGCCCGCCGCCATGGGTTCCGGCATACACCGTGCCCCAGGGTGACGTGGCCATGGCCAGGATCCATCGATTGCGCGGGCCAGGCGCGCACGGCCGCCATTGATCGTGACCAGGCCGCTTCCCCAAAATCCCCTGCCCAAAAGTTCCGGCCAGCCACGATCCGTCCCCGGCCTCGGCCGCGCAGGTCACGGCCGAGGCGGCCAAGGCGCCAGCGCCAGCCTGAAGATCGTCGCTCCGGGCTTGGTCCAGGGCGTTGATCTCGTCCTGGATCTCGCGCCACTGCCGGTAGTACCCGAGCCGCTCCATGGCTTCCGGGCTGGTGACGTTGTCGCCGGACAATTCCCCCATCCGCGCCACGACCTCGCGCGAACGCAGTTCCAGGGCCCGCCCGCGCTCGACCTGATCCTCGGCGCGCCGCACCGTGTCGGCCTCCAATCCGGCCACCCGCGCCACGCGCACGCCCCCGCCCCAGGTCTTGACCACGGCGTGGACGCCGTCCCGGCCAAACCTCGCAAAGGCCATGGGTCCGGAGCACACTCGCTCCCAACCTTCTCCTCGCGAGCGCCACAACCCATCGGACGAGGACAGATACATCCTCCCGGCGGAATCGACACCAACGTGGTGGATGAACACCTTCGGCACGGCGGGCATCACTCGCCACCCCGTGCCACCTGGCCGGCCGCGATACAGGCCGCCCTTTTCCGGCGTCAAAACAAAAAGACCGCCGTCGGGCAGTGCCCCGACCTGCACGATCCGGGGGACGTCCGCCGGCACGCCCCCCGCGATACCGGCGCTCTCAAGGCCTCCGGCCGACACGATGGATGCTGGCGAGGCAACCAGCATCACGAGAAGCAGCACCATGATCATTTGTCGCGTCATAACCCTCCCCACGCCAAGCACGACGGCGCCAACGCCGCCGCATCCAGGCCATATCCGTCGCCGTTGGCCCGATGTTTGGAAACATGAGGCACCGTGACGCGGGCTGGAGCCCCCGGGGCACAAAAAATCCACGGCCCCGACCGCACGTCACGATTCACGGCACGACGATCAAATCATCCCGCCAAACGCACCAGGGTCGCGTGATCCGGCTCTGGGGCGCGACAACGCGGACATCGACCCTCGCCCTGGACGTAAAGATGGCCACAGGCCAGACAAACCCGTTTGGGGCGGTCCAAGATCATCTTTTCCGGCCAATCCAGCCCGGACAGTTTGAATACCCTGTCGCCGGAAGAAAAATAGCCACGCAGGGCCTCGGGCAGACGCACGGTCCGGACTTTTCCACCCGTCGTGCCGATCCAAAGCCTGGACCCATCCTCGGGACCGCCCTCGTCGTGGCTTCCGGAGCCTGGCCGCGCGGAAAACTCCAGCACGGTCCCGGTCCAACCCTGGGTCGCGACCCCGCGCGACCAACACGCCAAAAGAAAAAAAACCGCCGCCGCGAAAGCGAAGGACGCAAGCGCGTCCGCGTCGATCTCTCCCAGATCCCACCAAATCAGACCAAACATCAGCGGCAGGACGACCATGAAAAAACCCCAGGCATAAAGACGCGCGTGGCGGCCATACGTACGCACCCACAGTCTGGTCTCCGCCGGAGTCAACGGAACCATGACGGCCCGGCGCTTGTCCTTGGACATATTTTTCAGCGTACCACCCACCAAGCATCCCCTGCCGTGTCCAACACGACACAAGGTCCGCTTCCAGATGGCAGCGGACCTTGACCGTTATTCCAGCGCCATGGTTTCCCGCCGGAAATGCGTGCCGTCAATGGCCAGATATTCCAATCCACCATCGACAAACGCGACCCGGGGCGGGATAATGGCATGCACGCGCTCCTGACCACCGAACACCACAAGATGGGTCTTTTTGTCGGCATCAAGGGTGAAATACACAAGATGCCGTCCATCGGGACTGAATTGCGGAGGCTCGGCATCATAAATCTCCCGCGCTTCCGGTCCGGTCTGGCCATCAAGGCAAACGCGGCTGCTTTTTTTGTTGTTCTCGATCCAGGCCACCCTGGTTCCGTCGGGACTAAAGACAATACGCCGTGGCGAGCCCTGGCCACGACCGATTTCCTTGCCATCCACGACAACCACATATTCCTCGTCGTTAAGCTGGAACCCAGCGGCCCAACGCTGGCCATCGGGGCTGAAGGTTTCGGCGAGAATGCTTTTCGGATCGCCAAGGCCATGCTCGACAATGTGTCCATCGACAACCAACATCCGACGCCCCTCGTTGCCGCCCTCGTAGATGTAACGGGCGCCATCGGCGCTGAATGTGGGCAGATCCCAAAGCGTATCAAACGCGGGCTCGGTCCGGCCATTGACGACCACGGCTTTTTTGTTCTCCGTCACCTTGGCGATGAAGGCATGGCCCGACCCGGCCGTGTTCACCCAGAATTTGCCTGACGCCAGCGCCGGTTGGAGCTCCTCCTGGCCGCGCACCAAAAAGCGGTCGCCGCCTTCTTTTTCGGCGACATAGTACAATTCCGCCGGACTTTGGGACAACTGGGGCGCGCCCACGATATCCGCGTATCGCCGCCCCGTGGCCCCATCGGCGGTCACGACCATGGCGAACTTGACGCCGTTGTGTTGGTCTTGTCCCTGTTCGACCCAGGCCGCTTGTCCGCTCTCGACGACAACGCCATCATCCACGGAAAACGGCGTTTCGCGAACCTGCCGCCCATCAAGAAAAACCCGATACAGCCCACCCACCTTGCCCGCGACCAGGACATGGGCGCCATCGACGCTCATTTTCTGAAAAGCCAGGTCGTCGAAAACAGGGCCGACAGCCCCGTTGTAAATTGGAATCTCCTTGTCACCCAGGGTGGCTTCAAAGCGAAATCCCTCGCCCTTGGGCGTGAACAGCATGCTGTAGATGCTGACGTCGTCATACCATTGTCCGGGAACGCCGCCCACGACGACCCGCTTTTGGCCTTCTTCCTTGCCGTCCACCCATGCCACGTGCCGCAAATCTTCCGACAGGGCGACGGCCATCTTGTCCACGGCATACGGTGGCAACTCGAAGTCGAAATGCTCCGGCGCCGTGGGCCGGGCGGCCGCGCCGCTGGCCGTCAGTGGTTCCGCCCGGCCCACGGCATGGAGTGTTCCCTCATGCTCGTAGACATCCCCCGGCATGGCCACCACGACCCAGCCAATCCGGTGCTGACTGGTGCCCAGGGTGCCAAGCTCATGATCGCCGACATATTTCTTGATCCTGTAGGACATGTACACGCCCAGGGCGCGCGGCCCCACCGGACGGCCCGTGTCCGAGGCGGCGCGGGGAGTCCAGCGGATCTCGCCGTCCCGGCTCTCCTCGAAACCGATGTCGGCGTCGCCCCCGGCCTCGTCGTGGCGATACACATAAACCGATTTACCGGCCACACGGTAGGACACGTTGCCCGCGATCTCTTTTTCGGTCAGGGGAATCCCGGGATTGTCCGGGGCATCGACCTTGATACTCACGGGCGTGTCCAAGGTGGCGACGCCAAGAACAAGGTCATGGGAGGCATTGCCCTCGAACGCGGGCTTGACGCTTGCGTAGTCCGAAATCTTTTCGAAAAAACGGAGCTCGCCCGCGTGGACCCCGGGGTCCGAGGGCAACAGACGCGGCAGGCGCCGCTGAAAATACGGCTCGTCCTCGGGGCGGACACGTGCAAGGCCGTCCACGCGCAGCTTGACCCGATACGTGCCAGGAACCTGATCGTTCAACGGAAACTCCACACCGTCTTCCGGCCCCGAACCGCTTGACGCGACTGGGGGCGGAAGCGTCGCGGCATCCGCGCCACCCGCCTGGACAGGTGGCGCCTGGACGGACACCGTCTGGACGGATTCGGCTTCGGCGGACGATCCAGGGATGGTCGCGGGCCCCGCCTCGGCCTGGGTCCAGCGTTTCCCGCCGGCGCGCATCAGGGCTCCGACCGACACGCTCGAACCAGCGGAAGTCGGTGCCCAGTCCAGATGGCCGCCTTGATCCATGAACCGAGCCAGCCCCTGCAGCTCTTCCGCATGCGGACCCAGGGCCGGATCGCCCGTTTCCGCCCGGCCGAGCCAACTCCGGACCATCACCAGATCCGCGCCCAACAGATCGAGGCCCGCTTCCTGGCGCAGCTGCCGGGCCAGATTCAAATAGACGTCGGGCAGGCGGTTCCAGGCGCGCAGCGCCCGCACCGTGATTTTCCCCTGTTGCTCAACTTCCAGCAAGCCTGCGGGGCCGGTGGCGGTTTCGATCACCGGTGCCTCCTCGGAAAAGGCCGGCCCCCCGGCAAGACACACGGCAACCATGACCACGAGCAGCACTATCCAATGAACACGCATGAACTCCTCCTCGTTGCAACCCAGATGACATTCCCGTGCGGTACCAAGGCGCCCGCCCCGGACCAAGCAACGTCAGGCCACTCAAACCCGCCCCGTCACCGCCAATGGCGCGACAGCAGGGACGCCCTACCCCCACCCGCCTGTCCGGGAGCCCAGTTTCCTGCCGTCGCGACGCCATTCGAATCTGTCCGGGAAGAGCGTGGCTTCGATGTTTCGCGACGCGTCATACAACGTGACCGTGCCGTGGGTATGCGAGCCTCCCTTTTCCTCGAAGACAAACCGCGCCTGGCCGTCGCTGTATTCAGTCCAGCGCACGCCCTGGGCGCTAACCGAGCGTTCGAGGTAATGGTCCGGCTTCGCGGCGTTCACCCAGCGTGGACCGCCCGCCGTCGAGTCCATTCCTGGCGCCGCGCCGGCGTTGACAGGCAATGTCTCCACCTTGGTGAACCCTCGACCTCCGGATTTTTTATTGTGCGCCCACGTGGCCGGATCGGAATCAATGACCGTGTATGTTCCGGCCGGAAGCACGACCATGGGCCGGGCGGTCCAATAGGCGTTGGGAACGCCGCCCTGACCAGGGCTCCCCTCGGTCTGCCAGGGGCCATGCGTTTTTCCTCCGGCCTCCCGCAGCGCGATGGTTCCCGGCGTGGCGCCCTGGCCGGAATTCCAGTGATAATTTTGGATCATGGCCAAAACCCGCGACGAGGCCAGGGAAAACGTCGTGGGCGCCGTCGGACCGTTGTAAACTCCATGGATATTGCCGACCTCGAAACTAACCTCGGGCGTTCCGGACGTTTCGGACTGGACCGGTTCGGAAGCCCCGGGCTCCTGCCCATCAAGCGCGAACGTCCCCAACACCTGGTCGATGGTCTTCTGGCTGCCACCCGTACCCCGAAAAACCACCAAGGCCACGCCCCGGTTGCCGGACATGGGCGGAAACAACAGCTCCATGGTGGACTGCATGTCGCCGGCCCGCAGCACGTCCATCCCGCCAATGCGGACCTTGGTCGCGCCCGTGAGATCCGCCTTGGCCTGGGCGTAATCGGCCGCGATGCCGCCCGAGAT
>RZYB01000086.1 GCA_009930495.1 Deltaproteobacteria bacterium | reverse complement strand
CGCGAAGCACCAGTCCACAAGCTGGCCGGCGGGCAGGCCGCCGCTGCGTTCCGGTGAAAAGGGGCCGTCGCCATCCAGGGCGTTGTTCACGTCCACGACCTTGCCGCCGACATGCGCGCCCACGGAAATGCCGCCGCCCAGGTGGGCGACGATGAGGCCCAGGTCCGCGTAGCGTCGTTCCAGGGTCCGGGCCGCGCGTCGGGCCACGGCCTTGTGATTCAGGGCGTGAAAGATGCTGCGCCGCCGGATTCCCGGATGCCCGGAGTAGTGGGCCAGGGCGGACATTTCGTCCACGACCACGGGGTCGGCGATGTAGCAGGGCAATTCCAGGGGCGTGGCCAGGTCATGGGCCAGGATGGCGCCGAGGTTCGAGGCGTGGGTGCCGTAGTGGCAGGAACGCAGATCGGCGAGCATGGCTTCGTCCACGGCATGGACGCCGCCGGGAATGGGGCGCATCAGTCCGCCCCGGCCGATGACGGCGCTCAGGGTTTCCGGCGGCGTTCCATTTTTGTCCAGGGTTTCCAGAATATGGGCCCGCCGATATTCCTCCTGGTCCATGACATGGGCGAAACGGGCCAGATCCGCGCCGGGGTGGCGGATACTTTCCACGAACAGATCCCGCCCGCCCGCGAAAACGGAAATTTTTGTGGTCGTGGAACCGGGATTGATGGCCAGAATACGCGGACTCACGAGTTGTCTCCGTTCCGGGCAGCGGCCATGAGAATGCCCAGAGCCACGGCATTGATTTTCGTTTCGTGGGAATCGGCCCGGGAGTTGAGCAACACCGGAGCCGTGGTGCCCAGGGTCACACCGGCGGACTTGGCGCGGGCAAAGTACATGAGGCTTTTGTAAAAGATGTTGCCGGCGGCCAGGTCCGGAGCCAGCAGGATATCGGCCCGGCCGGCCAGGGGATCGGTCATGCCCTTGTGTTCGGCGGCCTGGACGCTGATGGCGTTGTCCAGGGCGTAGGGCCCGCCGACGCGGCAACCGGGCAAGCGCCCGTCCTGGTTCATGGCCACCAGGGCGGCGGCGTCCATGGTCGCGGCCATTTTCGGGTTGACCTTTTCGGATTCGCACAGCACCCCGACAACCGGGTTCGAATTGCCCAGGGCGCGGGACACGGTGATCGCGTTCAGGACGATTTGGCGCTTGGTTTCCAGATCCGGTTTGATGATCATGGCCGCGTCGGTCAGAAGATACAGTTTGTCGAAGCCCGGCACGTCCATGACCACGGTATGGCTGACCGTGGACCCGTTGCGCAGGCCGGTTTCACGATCCAGCACGGCCTTGAACAGGACCGAGGAATCGACGAAGCCCTTGAGCAGAATGTTCGCCTGGCCCGAAGCCACGATCCGCACCGTGGCCGCCGCGCCGCCAGCCTCGCCCAGGGCCTCGACCAGTTCGAATTCGCCCAGATCAAGCTCCATATCGTCGGCCAGGGCGTGGATTTTGTTTGTATCGCCCACCAATACAAAATGAGCCAGGCCCAGGGCGTGGGCCCCGGCCACCGCCTTCAAGGCCTCGGTGTCGTGGGCGCAGGCCACGGCCACGGTCTGCCGGGGCAGGGTCATGGCCCGGGCCCGGATGTCGTTCATGGATGTCAGCATGGGTCCTCCTTGCGAGCCCTGCCGATAGATCATCGATTGGCCGAAAACAAGGGGCCCGGCATCCGGGGCACCGACATTCATCCGTGGCCGGTGCTCTTGCCCCGGTTTGTATCCAGGGGTAACCAGACCACCATCCGGAGGTGCCATGCCAAATCGTTCCATAGCCCTGGCCGCGGCGGCCGTGGCCAGTTTTCTCGTCCCGTTCATGATGTCCGCCGTGGGCATCGCCCTGCCGACCATTCAGACCGCCCTGGGGGCCACGGCCGTGGAACTGAGTTGGGTCGTGGGTGGCTACGTGCTGGCCTTGTCCGTTATTTTGCTGCCCATCGGCCGTGTCGCCGACATCGTCGGTCGCCGGCGGACCTTTGTCTGGGGCACGGCCTGGTTCACCGTGTCCACATTGCTGGTTTCCCTGGCCTGGTCCATCGAAAGCCTGATCGCCCTGCGCGTGGTCCAGGGCATTGGCGCGTCCATGATCAACTCCACGGGCATCGCCATCGTCACCAGCCTGTACCCGGCCAAGGATCGGGGCCGGGCCATGGGCGTCATCGTCGGCTGCGTCTATGCCGGTCTGTCCGTGGGGCCGCTCTTGGGCGGCCTGCTCACGGACTGGGCTGGATGGCGGTCGGTATTTTATCTCGGCTTGGTGCCCGGCGGCCTGGCCTGGCTTCTGGCCTGTCGCATCGATCAGGAATGGCGGCCGGCCAAGGGCGAGGATTTCGATTGGCCTGGCTCGTTGTTGTACGGGATAACCGTCTTGGCGGGCATGCAGGGGCTGACGGGATTGGCCAAGCCCGGCGTCGGCCTGCCGTTGTTGGTCGTGGCCGCGATTGTTGGAGTCGTTTTCGTGCGTCGTTCCGCCCGGGTTGAGCACCCGGTGCTTGGTTTGCGTCTGTTCACCGGGAATCGGGTTTTCCTGATGTCCACCCTGGCGACCATGATCAATTATGCCGGCACGTTTGCCGTGGGTTTTCTACTCAGTCTGTATTTGCAGGTGGTCAAGGATTTTTCCCCCGTGCATGCCGGGTTTATCCTTGTCGTGCAGCCGGCGGTGCAGGCGCTGCTTTCTCCCCTGGCCGGTTTGTGGTCCGACCGCGTCAACGCGGGGGCTCTGGCCACTTCGGGCATGGTCATGTGCGGGGTGGGGTTGTTGGCCCTGAGTTTCGTGAACGCCGGAACCTCCATTTGGATGGTGGTCGGGATGCTGGCCGTGATGGGCCTGGGATTCGCGTTGTTCGCCTCGCCGAACATGAACGTCATCATGGGCAGCGTGCCGCCCAGGGACTACAGTATCGCCTCCAGCCTGGTCGCGACCATGCGCACCTTTGGCATGACCTTGTCCATGGGCCTGGCCGCCGTGGTTTTCGGATTTCTGCTGGATGGCCAGCCCGTCGGCGTCACGACCGTCGTGCCGTTTTTGGCCAGCATGCGCGTGATTTTTCAAATCTGCGCTGGCCTGTGCGTGCTCGGCGTGCTGTGCTCCCTGGGGCGGATCGACAACGCCTCATGATGTCCGGTCCAGGCGTTCCAGAACAGTTTCCAGATCCCTGATACTCAGGGGCTTGCAGATATAGCCGTTCATGCCGGCGCCGAGGAACAAATCCCGCTCCGCGGGCATGGCGTAGGCTGTCTGGGCCACGATGGGCACGGACGGGTCCAGGACTCCGGCCATGCCCGAGCGGATCAGGCGGGTGGCCGTCAAGCCGTCCATGGTCGGCATCTGCACGTCCATGAGGACGCAGTCGAAACGGCTTTGGCGCAGCTGATCGATGGCTTCGTCGCCATGGGCGGCGGTTTGGACCACGTGCCCCATGCGGGTGAGCAGGGCCGTGGCCGTGATCCGGCAGATGTCGTCATCCTCGACCAATAAAATGCGCATGGGTCTGGACCGCGATGGCGGCCCGTCCGGGGTGGGCATGTCCTGGTTCGTGTCCTCCGGCGCCAGTCCGAGAGGCAGCATCAGCCAGACCGTGGTCCCCTGGCCTTCGATGCTGTCGATGGTCATGGCGCCGCCCAGGGCCTCCACCAACCGATGGCTGATGGTCAGGCCCAGGCCGGCGCCCTGCTGGGCGCGGGTGTAACTCCGGGTGATCTGGCTGAAGGGCTTGCAGAGCAGGCCGAGCTTGTTTTCGGGGATGCCGATTCCAGAGTCCGCGACCGTGACAAGCAGGCGGACTTCCCGCGCCGTGCGTCCGCGCAGCCGGGCCACACGGATCTCGATGCGGCCCTGCATCGTGAATTTGAGCGCGTTGCCCACAAAATTGAACAACACCTGCCGGATGCGGACTTCATCGCCCACCAATGTGGCGGGCACGTCGGCGGCGACGTCGATGACGATGGGCAGGTTTTTGTCCCGGCACAGGGGGTCGAAGGCCTCGCGTACCGCCGTCAGGGTTTCCTCCAGTTGGAAGGCCTCGACATTGATGAGCATCCGCCCGGCCTCGATCCGGGACAGATCGAGCAGATCCGCCAGCAGGCGGGTCAGGCGTTCTCCGGAGCGCAGGGCCATGCCGACCAGGGCGCGCTGTTCCGCGTCCAGCCGTCCGGCTTCAAGCAGATGCAGCACGCCCATGAGCCCACTCAAGGGCGTGCGGATTTCGTGGCTCATGTTCGCCAGGAAATCGCTTTTGGCCCGGCTGGCCTCCTCGGCGGCATCCCTGGCCTGGCGCAGCTCTTGGCGGAACCGCTTGCTCTCGGTGATGTCCTGGACCGTGCCGTGCAGCCCGATGACGTGGCCGTCGCCGTTTTTGGACGGTCCGCCCAGGGCGTTGACCCAACGCGTCTTGCCGGTGTCCCCGGCGCATTCCAGTTCCACGTCGTAGTTGTCCCCGTTGTCCAGGGCCCGGTGTATGGCGTCGGTCAGACGCCGGACGCTTTCCGGCGCGAGAATTTCGGGCAGATCGTCAAGTCGTGGCGGCGCCTGGTAGGGGTCCCGGTTCATCATCCGGCACAGTTCGCGGGACCACGTGACCGTGTCCGTGGCCCGGTCCCAGCTCCAGACGCCGAGCCTGGCCAGGGCGTGGGCCTCTCCAAGCAGGCGCTGGCTTTGTTCGTAGGCGGCCAGGAGTTGGGTGTTGCGTTCCTTGAGGCGAGAGAGTTCCAGGCCCTTGCGGATTTGGGCCGCGACCTCGTCGGGGTTGATGGGTTTGGAGAAATAGCCCTGGACCTTGCCCTTGTTGATGGCCGCCACCAGGGGCGCGAAGTCGCTGTAGCCGGTCAGCATGAAGCGGATCGTGTCCGGAAATTCCCGGGAGGCCACTTCCAGCAGATCCGTGCCGGTCATTTCGGGCATGCGCTGGTCCGTGATCAGGACGTCGATACGCTCGGAGCGCAAGACCTTGAGCGCCGTGGCGGCCGATTCGGCCAGGAGAATCGTGTAGTCGCGCCGGAAAAGAGCCTTGAATCCATGCAGGTTTTCCATCTCGTCATCCACGTACAGAACGCGCGGTTTGTCCGTCCGGACATCCATGGTCAGCATGACGCCTCCGTGCCGGCTGGAACGAGAATGGAAAACGTCGAGCCCGACCCCGGCGCGCTGTCAACCTCGATCAGACCATGGTGTTCGGCGATGAGATTGGCGCAGATGAACAGGCCCAGCCCCGTGCCCTGGCCCACGGGTTTGGTGGTGAAAAAAGGATCGAAAATGCGTCCGAGGACGTCGGGGGGCATGCCCGGCCCGCTGTCCGTGACGCGCAAGACGCCGTACCGGTTCTGGTCCCGGAGGTCCTCGCCGGTCGTGATGGCGATCACGGCGTCGGGACCGGAGTCTTCCAAGGCGTCCATGGCGTTGGCCAGGATGTTCATGAACACCTGGCTCAGTTTGCCGGCGTTGCCCGTCACCAGGGGCACGGGCCCGTAGCGCTTCTCGATGCGGACGTTTTTTTTGTCCCGGCCGCGCAGCATGATCAGGACCGCGTCCATGACCTCCCGCAAATCAATCTCGCGGCTGATGGTCTCGTCGGAGCGGGCAAAGGTGCCCAGACTTTTGACGATGTCCACGACGCGGGCCAGTCCCTGATCGATACTGTCGAAGAGCGCTGGTATTTCCCGGATCAGGGTTTCGTGATCCATGGATTTCTTGAACTCCGTCACGGCCGGTCGGGAGCTGTCCGGGACGCGGTCGGCGCAGAAGTCCATGATCGCCAGCACGTCGCGCATGTCCTGGCGCAGGCCGTGGCAGCTGGTCTTGATGAAATTGACGGGGTTGTTGATTTCGTGAGCCACGCCGGCGGCCATGACTCCCAGGGCCGCCATTTTTTCGGCCTGGATCAGGCGGCTTTGGGCTTTTTCGAGCTGGTCCAGGGCCTTTTCCAGGGCCGCGTTGCGGTCCTCCAGGACTTGCCGCGCCCGGCGCAGTTCCAGATGGGTCTGGATTCGGGCCAGGACTTCCTCCACCTGGAAGGGTTTGGTGATATAATCCTGCCCGCCCTCGCGCAGGGCGCGGACCTTGTCGGTGGTGTCGTCCAGGGCGCTGATGAACAGAATGGGGATTTCGGCCAGGGCCGGGGTGGCCTTGAAGATCCGACAGACTTCGTAGCCATCCATTTCCGGCATGTTGATATCGAGCAGGACCAGATCCGGCGGGGTGTGCCTGGCCGCGTCCAGGGCCTGCCGGCCGCTGGTGGCGGGGCGGACCTTGAAGCCGTGGCCCTTGAGGATGTCCGTGAGCAGGGTCAGGTTGGCGACGAGATCGTCCACGATCATGACGGATGGCTGCGTTTGGCTCATGGGTGCTCCGGTATGGTCGAGATGGAAGGGATTCGTGGGCTCATGTCCGGGGTTCCAGCAGGTCGAGAATGGTTTGAAATTTGAACTCGGTGACCAGATGATCCAGCTTGGCGGCCGTGTCCGCGTGCTCCGCCGTGACGCGGGCGATGGTTTCGCGCAGGCCGTCCAGATCCAGACTGATGGCCGCCTGGCGCAAGGCCTCCCGGATTTCCGCCGGAAGGGCGTCCAGGTCGCCGGCCTGAAGCGCCGCGCCAGACGGTGGTCGCGGGATTTCGTCGGCCGTGGAGTCGGCCTCTTCGTAGCGCAGGTCCAGATGATTTTGGAGCAGCGCGAACAGCTCTTCTGATTTGAAGGGTTTTTTCAGGCAGGCGACCGCGCCGGCGGCCAGCACGCGCTCCCGTTCCTCGGTCAGGACGCTGGCCGTGACCGCGATGACCGGCATGGCCCGCCCCAGCTCCGTGGCGCGGATGGCGGCCAGGAACTGGAAGCCGTCCATGACCGGCATGATCATGTCCAGCAGGACCAGCCGCGGCCGCCAGCGTTCGAGGATGTCCATGGCCGCCTGGCCGTCCGGGGCCTCGCGCACGGCGAAGCCGGCCAGGGCCAGCAGCCGGGCCAGGATTTCCCGGTTGGCGTCGTTGTCGTCCACGACCAGAACGCGGATTTCGCCCTGGCCCATGGCCAGACGCGTGATCCGGGTCGGACGCGGGGCGGCGCGGACCTCTCCCTCCCCGCAGGGCTTCAGGGGCAGATCGAGCGTGAACACGCTGCCCACGCCGATCTGGCCACCGACGCGGATGCTCCCGCCCATGAGCTCCGTGTAGGCCTTGCTGATGGCCAACCCCAGACCGGTTCCCCCCTTGTTGTGACTGTCCGAAAGCAGTTGCTCGAAATCGCGGAAGATCGTTTCCCGGTCCTGTTCCGGTATGCCCGGCCCGGAATCCTCGACCTCGAAGCGCAGACTGGGCGTCCCGGACCCGGAGTCGACCCAATCCGCCCGCAGGACAACCCCGCCCTGGTCCGTGAACTTCACGGCGTTGCCGAGCAGATTATGCAGAATCTGACGCAGTTTCTGTTCATCGCCGCGCACCCAGCGGGGCAGGTTCGCGGCGCGGTCGATTTCCAGACTCAAGCCGGATCGCTGGGCCAGGACGCGGAAGGCCGCCTCCAGATCGGCCAGCAGGGACCACAGGTCGAAATCCGTCTCGTGGAGGACCACGCGGCCGGCCTCGATCTTGGACATTTCCAGGATGTCGTTGAGGAGCATGAGCAGGTGTTCGCCGCTGCGGTGCACGGTTTCCAGGGAACGGCGTTGGTCCGGGCCCACGTCCGGGTCCATGAGCAAAAGCTGGGTAAAACCGAGGATGGCGTTGAGGGGGGTGCGGATTTCGTGGCTCATGTTCGCCAGAAAGAGACTCTTGGCCTGATTGGCCTTTTCGGCCGTTTCCTCGGCCTGTTTGCGGACCGCGATTTCCCGGACCAGTTCCTGGTTGAGGGTTTCAAGCTCCCGGGTCCGCGCCTTGACCCGCTCCTCCAATTGGTCCCGCTCCTGGCGCAGGGCGCTTTGCGAGGCCGCCAGATCCTGGGACGCCATGTCCAGGGCTTCGAGCATCTGGTTGAAGGCGTTGCCCAGGGTGGCGATTTCGTCCCGCCCGTCGACCCTGACGCGGTGCCGCAGATCCTTGCTGGCCCGGATTTGGAGCGTGCCGGCGGTGAGCCGTTCCAGGGGGGCGAGAATGTAGCGGTGCAGCCCCAACAGCGAGGCCAGGGTGAGCAGGGCGATGGCCGTGGTCAGAAAAACGAGGTTTTCCAGAATCAACCGGCGGACATGGCCCTGGATGGCGGCGTGGGGGATCAGGGCGGCCACGATCCAGCCGGTTCCGGCGGACCGGCGGGCATGCGCCGAGAACGTGCCATCCCCCATGTCCAGGCCTGTGGCGGTGTCCTGGGGCGCGAGCAGCGCCTTGCCGTTGGGGAAGATGTCGCGGACGTTTTTGAACAGCAACCGTTTGTCCTGGGCGGCCAGAACCGTGCCATCCGTGTCCAGGAGCATGGCCCGGCCGTCGAAGCTCATGGAAAAGTCGGCCACATAATCGGTCAGGGTGGTCAGGGTGATATCCATGCCGACCACGCCGTACACCTGGCCCCGTCCGTTCAGGAGAGTGGTGACCACGCCGATGTTCACGTCCGGGGTGGTCAGCGAGCGATAGGGCCGCGTGTGCATGATCCTGCCGGGGTTGTTCTTGGCCAGGATGTACCAGGGTCTTTGCCGGGGATCGTAGCGGGTTGGTCTGGCCCGCTCGTGCGAACGCACGAAGCTGCCGTTTTCGCGCCCCATGTACACGGAATTGACGTGTTCGTGGGACAGATAAAACGATTTTAGGACGGAAATGATGTCCTGCTCCGTGGGCGTGATCCGGTATCGGAAGGTTTTTTCGTCGGCGGTCAGAAAATTGGTGAAATCGCGGTCGTCCTCCGTGGTCACGCGCTGGTCCGTGGCCAGGGCCAGCAGGTTGGCGTCCGTGTCCTTGAGGAAGCGGGTCATGGCGAAATCCAGATGCTCCAGCTGCCGGCCGATCTGATCGTGGATCAGGACCAGCGTTCTGGTGTGCAGCACCGCGTAGTGCACTGTCCCGACCACCGCCAGGATGACCAGGCCGATGGCGGAAAACGCCAGGATGATTTTGGTGCGAAGAAGCATGGCGTTGCGTCTCGTTTTCCCCAATGTGTTGGATAGGTTGGATTTCTTGGTTCGGGCGTGTTTTGGGGATGCTGTCAGCATATCCCATGTTCGTGGGAATGGATACCCGTCGCGGCTCGATTGGCTGGGTCCGGCGTGATTTTTGGAACGAATCGTCCAAAGAGATCGTCGTTGTTGTCCCGGATCGCTTTTCTTTGCCCGTGTCCGGGGGTATGCGTCATATCGGGTGTCATGTCGAAAACCATGGAGGTATGGAAACGATGCGCACGACGATCGTGGGAATGATGATGGTGGCCATGTGCTGGGGCGCGGGCTGGGCCCTGGCCGAGGACGGCGCGGCCCTGACCGGAAGGGTTTGCGCGGCCTGTCACGGCATGGCCAAGGTCGAGGCCGCTTACGGCGCCAAGGACAAGGATGCCTGGGCCATCACCGTGAACCGGATGCTGGCCAAGAGTGGCGCGCCAACCGTTGGCGCCGAGGAGCGCGCGGTCATCATCGACTGGCTGGGGCAGCGGAAATAAACGCGAGACCGGGGTGGCGCTTCGAGCCGGAGGCGCCACCCCGGCGCTTGAGGGTGGTCGTGGCGTATCCGGGGACACGGGGCATGCCTGGCACGACCAAAAATGACAACGGAGGATTCATGCTTGATTTGCTCATCGTCAATGCCGCGCTGACCGGGCACGAAGACCTGATGGACATTGCCTGCCGGGACGGCCGCATTGTCGAGATCCGGCCGGGCATCACGACCGAGGCCGATCGCGTCATTGACGCCAAGGGATATCTGGTCACGCCGCCCTTCGTGGACAGCCACTTTCACATGGACGCCACGCTTTCGGCCGGCCTGCCGCGCGGGAACGAATCCGGCACCCTGTTGGAAGGCATCCGCATCTGGGGCGAACTCAAGCCCGACCTCTCGCCCGAGGATATCAAGAGCCGGGCCATGAAACTGCTGCACTGGAGCGTGGCCAAGGGCAATCTGGCCATCCGGACCCACGTCGACACCACGGACCCGAGCCTCATGGCCGTGGACGTGCTCCTGGAAGTGCGTGACGAAATGAAGGATTTTGTCGATATCCAGCTCGTGGCCTTTCCCCAGGACGGGGTGCTGCGTGCTCCGGACGGACTGAAATTGCTGGAACGCGCCCTGGACAAGGGCGTGGACGTGGTTGGTGGCATTCCGCATTTCGAGCGGACCATGGACCAGGGCCGGGAATCGGTCCGGATGCTGTGCGAAATCGCGGCCGGGCGGGGGCTCATGGTGGACATGCACTGCGACGAATCCGACGATCCGCATTCCCGCCACGTCGAGACCCTGGCCTTCGAGACCCAGCGTCTGGGCCTGCATGGCCGGGTCACGGGCTCCCACCTGACCAGCATGCATTCCATGGACAACTATTACGTGTCCAAGCTGTTGCCGCTCATGGCCGAAGCCGGCCTGCACTGCGTCTGCAATCCCCTGGTCAACATGAATCTCCAGGGCCGCCACGACACCTACCCCAAACGCCGGGGGCTGATGCGCGTGCCCGAGCTGATGGCCCTGGGCATCAACGTCGCCCTTGGTCACGACGATGTCATGGACCCCTGGTATCCCATGGGCAGTCACGACATGCTCGAAGTGGCCCACATGGGCGCCCACGCCCTGCACATGACCGGCACGGACGGATTGCGTCGGATGTTCCGGGCCGTGACCGAAAACGGGGCCAGGGTGATGGGCCTGGACGGCTATGGCATTGCTCCCGGCTGTCGGGCGGATCTGGTCGTGCTCCAGGCCAGCGACGAAATCGAGGCCCTGCGTCTGCGTCCGGCCCGGCTGTGGGTCGTGCGGCGGGGGCGGGTCATTGCCCGTACCCCGGAAGTCATGGCCAGCGTGGATCTGGGACGGGGAGAAGAATTGGTGGATTTCACCTGAAGTCATTTCCCGGTCAAGATGCATTCTCCCCGGGCGCGGCCTTCGGCGCCGCGAACGTCCATGATTCTGATGGATGGGGCATGACGTCGCCGGTGTGAAACGTCACT
>RZYB01000085.1 GCA_009930495.1 Deltaproteobacteria bacterium | reverse complement strand
ACGAAGAAATGGGTCAGCAGGTCCTGGCCCACGCCCGCCGCGCCCTGAATCTCGGCCAGGGAGCAGTGGGCGTGCTGACGCGCCGTCAGGCCGTCGTCGCGCAGGCGCGCGGCCAGATCGAGGAACGTCTCGCCATCCTCGCAGCGCGCCCGCACGGGCACGGTATTGGCGCACAGGCCGATCAGCCCGTCCGCGCCTGGCAGTTCCGGCGGCCGTCCCGCGACCACCTCGCCGAAGACCACGTCGTCCTTCATGGTGCAGCGCGCGAGCACAACGGCCCAGGCCGCCTGAAGAAGCGTGTTCACGGTCAGGCGCGTGTTCGCGGCCAGCGCCCGCAAGCGACCCTCGAATCCTTCGGGCAGGGGCAGCGCCGTCCGCCGTCCCCGATATTCGCCCTCGGACGGAACGTGGCCGGGCACTTCGGACGGTTCGGCTCCGGCCAAGCGCTGCCGCCACCACGCCAAGGCCGCGTTTTTGTCCTGGCTTTCCAGCCACAGGATGAAATCGCGAAACTGCGTCGGCCGGGTGGCGGCAGCGGTCGCCCCGAACAGTTCGCTGAACAGGACGCCCATGCTCCAGCCATCGACGATGATGTGGTGCACGGTGCAGAGCAGGGCGTGCTCGGCCTCGTCCGTGCGCAGCAGGGTGAAACGGATCAGGGGAGGGCGCTGCGGATCGAAGCCGCGCTCGCGATCCGCGCGCATGATGTCGGCGAGTCGGGCCTGCCGCTCGGCGTGGATGAGGCCGCGCAGATCCTCCCGCGCCAGCACGGGCGCGACCCTTTCCGGCGGCAGGACGGCCAGCCAGGGTCGGGACACGCCCCGGACGATCACGGCCGCGCGCAGCATGCCGTGCCGCGCCGTCAGCACCTCAAGGCGGCGGGCCAGGGTCTCGGCGTCCAACGGACCACGGATGGTCAGCAGGTTCTGTTCGAGATAGGCCGGCGAATCCGGATGGAGCTGGCCATGAAAGACGATGCCGTGCTGCAGCGGGGACAGGCCATGCACGCATTCGACCTCCGCGCCCAGTTTGGCGCGGATGGCCTCCAGATCGGCCGGGGGCGCGGACGGAGTCGTCGTGTCCGCCTTGGCCTGCCGCGCGGTGGCCTGATACGGCGTCAGGCGCGGGGCCAGATCGGCGATGGTCGCGTCGCGGAAGATGTCCCGCGCGTTCAGGGCATAGCCCTTGGCGCGGATGCGGGAAGTGACCATGAGCGCCTTGATGGAGTCGCCGCCCAGCTCGAAGAAATTGTCCGCGCGGCCGACCCGCTCGACATGGAGCTGCTCGGCCCAGATCTCGGCCAGCAAACGTTCCTCGGCGGTGCGGGGAGGCTCCGAGGCGTGCTCCGCGGCGGCGGGAGCGGGCAGCGCCTTGCGGTCGATCTTGCCGCTGGGCCCCATGGGCAGTGCGTCCACGAGCATGATCCGGTCCGGCACCATGTACGGCGGCAGCAGGCCGGCGAGATGGGCGCGGACGGAGCGCGTGTCGGCCGCGTCCGTGGCCGGGACCACATAGGCGCAGAGCAGGGGCGTCCCGGTTTCGTCGCGGACCATGACCGCGCACTGTGCCACGCCCGGACAGGTCAGCGCCGTCTTTTCGATCTCGCTCGGCTCCACGCGGTGGCCGCGAATCTTGATCTGGGTGTCGATGCGGCCCAAAAATTCGATGTTGCCGTCGGGCCGCCAGCGGCAGAGGTCGCCGGTGCGATACATGCGGGCGTGGGGCGAATTCTGCGTGGCCAGCGGATTGGCGACAAAGGCCGTGGCCGTCAGTTCCGGCCGGTTCAGATAGCCCCGGGCCAGCTGTTCGCCAGCCAGGCACAGTTCGCCCGGAACGCCCACGGGTTGAAGTCGGCCGACCGGGTCCAGGATCAGGCCCTGGGCGTTGTCCACCAAGCGGCCGATGGGCACGGGCCAGGACCCGTCCAGGTCGAAGCTCGTGGCCGTGACGGTGAACTCCGTCGGGCCGTAGGTGTTGCAGTGCCGGTAGGCTCCGGCCGGAACGGCCCGGTGCAGGACCTCGCCGCCGCCGAGCAGCAGGCGCAGGTCGGGCAGGCTGGCGCCGTCGATCATTTCCGCCACCTGGGACAGGAAATAGCAGATCGTGATTTTCTCCCGGCGCAGATAGTCGTGCAGGCGCGCCAGATCGTGGCGGGTGTCGTCGTCGAGGATGTGCACGGCCGCGCCCTGGGCGAGCATGGGGAAGATTTCCCAGACCGAGGCGTCGAAGATGAACGGCGCGAAGGCGGTGGCGCGATCCGCCTCGGTGACGGCGTAGTGGCGCGCGAACCAGTGGCAGAGGTTGGCCAGGCCGTGATGCTCGACCATGACGCCCTTGGGCTGGCCCGTGGTGCCGGACGTGTAGATGACGTAGGCCAGATCGTCCGGGCCGGGGTCTCCCGGCACGGGCAGGGCGTCGTCCTCGGGCAGTGTCGCCAGGGCGCGGGCGTCCAGCCAGGGCCCGGAAAAATGCCTGGGCTCGGGGCGCAGCCCTGGCGGACTGATCAGTGCACAGGGCGCGGCGTCGCCAAGCTGGAAGGCGATGCGTTCGGCCGGGGCCTTCGGGTCCAGGGGCAGATAGGCCGCGCCGGCCCGCATGGCGCCCAGGGCGGCCAGCACGAATTCCGGGCCGCGTTCGACCAGCACGGCCACGATTTTGTCCCGGCCGGCACCGGACGCGGCCAGGTGGCGGGCCAGGACGGCGCTGGCGCGGTCCAGGTCGGCGTAGGTCAGACGGTCGTCCCGAAAGACCAGGGCGGTCTTGTCGGCATGGCGTCGGGCCGCCTCGCGGCACAGGTCGACGATGGTTTTGGAGCGGTCGAACGGCGCGGTCGCGCCCTGCCACGGGCCCAGAATCCACTCGGCCTGGATTGGCGGCAGGGCCGGCACGTCGCCCACGAGGGTTGCGGGCGCCTCGGCCAGGCGGGCGGTTTCGGCCACGAGATGGGCAAAACACTGCCCGAAGCAGCGCGTGGTTTCCGGGCGCAGGGCCTCGGACGAAAGCAGGCTGCAATGCAGCACGCCGTCCATCTCGACGATATCGATGGCGAAGTCGTACATGGCCCCGTGACCGGGCGGAACCAGTGGCGTGAATTCCAGTCCGGGCCAGGTCGGGCGGCGCTGGTCGGCCTTTTCGTAGCTGAGCATGGTCGCGGCCGGGGACCGGCCGAGCCGGCCCGCGACGTCGCCGTAGGGGGCGCGGTTTTTGTCCATGGATTCGGCGCAGGCGCCGCGCACGGCGGCCATGAACCCGGACAGGGTCCATTCCGGCTGCACCGCGAAATCCTGGGGCACGGTGTTGACGAACATCCCCATGACGCGGGCCATGTCCTCGCCATGGCGCCCGCCTTCGGCCATGCCCACGCAAAAGCGCGTTCCGCCGCAAAGTTTGTGCAGAAGCAGGGCGTACACGCCGTTTAAAAACATGTTCATGGTCACGCTAAAGGCGCGGCTGGCCGCGCGGGCCCGGGCCGTCAATCCGGCGTCCAGGGTCATCCATTCCCGCCGTCCCAGCGGCGAGCCGCTCTTGCCCGGAAAATCCAGGGGCAGCTCCAGGGGGGGCAGATCGGCCAGGCGTTCCACCCAGAAATCCGTGTCGGCCCGGACGCGTTCCTGGTCCGTCGCGCCCAGGGCGGCGCGCGGGGGCCCGGAGTGGGCAAGCGGCGTCTGGCCGTTCATGAGGGCGTTCAGGTCGTCGAGAAGAATGCCGAGGGATGCGCCGTCGGCCGCGATATGCAGCAGGTCGAGCACGAAGAGATAACCGTCGTCCAGGCGGGCCAGCCCGGCGCGCATCAGGGGCGCGCGCTCCAGATCAAAGGGACGGACGAAGGCGCCAAGAATATTCTCGGTCGAGCGGCCTTCGGCGTCGATGCGTTCGAGGGCGAAGGCCGGCTCGTCCACGACCTTGCGCACAAGCTGATCGTCCAGATGATGGAAGCTCGAACGCAGGGCCTCGTGGCGGCGGATGCATTCGCCGAGGCTTATTTCCAGCAGTTCGACATCGAGCGGGGCGCTTTGCTCCCGTATTTTCCAGGCCAGGGGCAGATGATAAGCGTCCTGACCGTGCTCGCGCTGGAAAATGGCGTAAAGCCGCTCCTCGGTCGGCGTCATGGGCGTGAAAAAGGCCGGCGCGCCCTTGTCGAGGCTGAACGCGAAGCCGCCGGCGCGCAGGGCCAGGACGCTATCCTTGATCGCCTCCTCGATGCGCCGGACGTCGTCCTCGGTGTGCTCGGTGCACAGGCCGCAGGTGCGGCGCTCCCAGGTGTAGACGCCTCGTTCCAACAGCAGCATGTAGAAAAGGGGCAGCTCCATGGGCTGAGCAAAGGCGCTGTAGGGGCCGAAACCCTCGAACAGGAACTGCGGGCCGAAATGCATGAGTCGCAGGGGGACCCGCTCGTTCTGGAACCAGAGGTTGAGACGATCGGCCAGGCGCTCGGTCAGGCGGGTTACCCGCTCCTGCAGGGCCGGGCCTTGTTCCAGCAGGTAGCCCGTGGCCGCGACCACCCCTTCCATGCTCAAGGGGTGACGGCAGAAGGTGCCGCCGAAGACGATGGTCTTGCCCTCCGACGGCTGGGCGGCATCGCCCAGAAACCCGCCGTCGATGTAGTCCAGGTATTCCTTGTCGCCCGTGATGATGCCCACGGGCAGGCCGCCGCCCGCGACCTTGCCGTACAGGGCCATGTCGGCGCGGACGCCGAAGTGTTCCTGAGCCCCGCCGGGCGCTCGGCGGAAGCCGTTGACCATTTCGTCGAAGATCAGGCAGATGCCGCGCTCGCGCGTCAGGCGTCGCAGACGGCGCAAAAAGGTCTGGGGCTGCAAGCCCGGCTTGCGGCTTTGCACGGGCTCCACCAGCACGGCGGCGATTTCGTTTCCGCGCCGCGCCAGAACATCCAAGGCCGAATCGGCGTTGTAATCCAGCACGAGCACGTCCTCGACCATGCCCAGCGGCGTGCCGGGCGAGTATGTGCCCGTGCCACGCTCCTCGGAGGCCGCGAGCACGCCGTCAAAAGTCCCATGGTAGGCGCCGTTGAAGAGGGCGATCAGTGGGCGTCCGGTCTTGGCCCTGGCCAGGCGCAGGGCGAACATGACCGCCTCGGAGCCGGTGTTGCAGAAGGACACGCGCTCCATGCCCGTCAGACGGCGGATGCGTTCGGCCGCCTCGGCCGTCAGGTCGCACTGGGGGCCCAGGCCGAATCCCCGCTCCAGGCGGCGGCGCAGGGCCTCGACCACATAGGGCGGATTGTGCCCGAGAAAATGGACGCCCATGCCCAGGGCGATGTCGATGTACTCGTTGCCGTCGACGTCGCGAAAACGTCCGCCAAAGGTGCTTTCCGCCACCAGGGGATAGGCGGTCGCGCGCAATTCCGGGCGAAAGGACAGGGACGACTTCCAATCCGCCAGCGTGCCTGAACGCCGTCCCAGCGCGTTGGATTTCCCCGTGCGGGCGGTATGCCTGGCCACGAGCTCCCGCACGAAGGCGGCCTGCTGGTCGGTCAGGGGCGTGGGTTCGAGCACGAAGCCCCGGATGTTGCGCTCCAGGCGGACCGGACCATCCGTCCTGGATGTGTCCGGCGTCGCGTTCGGCGTCGCGTCCGGCGTCGGGACGGGCGATAGGTTTCCGCCCAGGGCGCGCAGCTGTTCGGCAAAAAGGGTCTGCATGGTCCGCAGCTGGGCCTCGAACAGGGCGGAGAGGCCCGGGCCGTGAGTCGCTCCAACTGGGGGCAGGTCGGGGAGCGTGCAGGCCGGGCCGGGCATCCCCTTGCCGTCCCTGGGTTCGGGCGGGGCTTCGGCGGCCCGCATGGGCACGGCATGCTGGGGGCGTTCATCGAGGACATGGCGGGCCAGATCCGCCAGGGATGGCATGGTCGTCAAAAACCACCGGGCTTCCAGGGTGACACCGAAGCGGCGTTCGATTTCCTGGGCCAGTTTGATGATCATGAGCGAATCGAGGCCAAGTTCGAGAATGTTCGCGTCGGGGTCCAGTTCGTCGGGTTTGAGTCCTAAAGTGGTGTGGGCCAGGGAAAGGATGCTCTGCAAAACGTGATTCATGTAATCCTATCCGTTGCGAAGTGGATGATGGACGAAAGGCATGGGGCCAAAAACGTCGAGCCCCGATTCAACCGGGGCTCGACGAATTAAAAAACCATCCCGATGGAAAGAGCCAGGATATTGTTGTCGTGCATGGATGCGCCTTCGTCGCGGCTGTATTCGAGGTTCACGCGCAGGCCGCCGTGCAGCTCCAGCGCAAGCGCGGCCGTAAGACGCACGAGGTCGCGGTCCAGGCGTTCTCCTTCGCTGGAGAAGGAGAAATCCGTATCGGCGCGCAGCGCCGCGTCCATGTCCTGGCGTTCAAGCCACTGATGCCACCAGGCCGCGCCCAGCCTGGGCGTGAGCGTGGCGCTTGCGAAACGGAAGTCCCGACTGAGTTCAAGTCCGGCCGTGCTGGCCAGGAACGAGGCGCGGGCGTTGTCCACGGCCAGGGCGGAAATCCCTCCGTCTTCCTTGTAGGACTCGCTGGAGATGTTCAGATACACACCTTCGAGGGACGGGGTGAGCGTCATCGAGTCGAAGCGGAAGGCATGGGCGAGCCGAGAGGACAGCATGACGTCGAGCATGGCGTAATCGGCTTGGTTCGTCTCGGCCAGGAAGGACACTTCCCGACTGGAATCCACGTCATGAAGGCCCACGGACAGCGCCGAACTCCACGCTGTACCCCCGGAAGTCCAACGCGCGAAAGGCCCCACGCGCAGCACGGTATCGTCGACATCACCGGCGCCGTCGTAATCCTGGCTTTCGACGCCATGGTCGAGGAAGACGCCAAGCTGCGCGTGGACGGACAGATTTCTGCCCACGCCCACGGTGACGCCCGCGCCGCTGCTGTCATATCCAGTGACGCTGTGTCCGGTGGCGTCCTGCTTTCCGAAGTGGCCGTGCGCCCCACCGAAGGCAAACCAATCCCGATCCGGCCAAGACGTGCTGTGTTGATTTTGCACGGCCCGGTGCACCGATGATGTCTGTCGGATTTGGGTCAAGGCCAGCCCGTTGATGGAATACGGCTGCAACTGGCTCGAATCGGCGCCAGGCGTGTCCGAGGTGTCCACGGCGAGCAGCAAGGCGGAACCGTTCGCGGACAGGGCCCTGTGCACGGCTGCGGCGGCCATGCGGTCGAGGGCCGCGCCAAGACTGTCGTTGGCGCAACGATCGGCGTAATAGCTCCAGTCGCGGGCGCTGGTCAGCAGGATTTCGTCGCCACTTTCGGAAATGCCGAAGGAAATGGGGTTGTAGGGATTCACGATGAACGGACTTCCGGAATAGCTGGTCACATCGGACGCCAGCACGAAATTTTCGTCGCCAAGAACCCGAGTCAGGCCGGTGTCGATCCGACTTTCGGACGTGAAGCTCAAGGCGCCGGCGCCTCGTATGCCCACGTCTTGATCGAGGTTCAGAGCCAGCGAGCCCCTTGAAACGGACAGGCTGTTCGCTCCTCCACCAAGGTCGATATTGCCGGCCAGCAGGCCTCCGTTTGCCACATCGACCGCGTCGTCGCCGCCGGCGCCCTTGACGGACAACAGACCACCCGTCACCGCGCCGCCATCGACGTTCAGGATGTTCGAGCCGTCGCCGTCCAGCATCCAGGTTCCGTAGCCGCTGCCGCTCACGTACCCGTGGACATTGGCCGTGGAATCTTCCAGGGCGATGCCGGCCGTCAGGACTCCTGGCATGGATGAAGTGCTGCCTCTATACGCTCCCGTGGCAAAGCTTGAACCATCCCACGGATTGACCGCCTTGGCGATGATCGCGCCGTGAACGTCGAGCACCGCCCCGTTTTCGAGGAGTGCGCCGTGGGCCGCGTGGGTTTCGGGGCTGACGGTCTGAAAGTGGGGATCCATGGCGTAAGCGGCCGTGATGGTGGACAGAAGACCAGTGGAGCCGACGGTGACCGTGCTGCCATTGATCCGCAGCGCCGAGGAAGATCCAAAGGCAAGGACCGCGCCGTCGATGTCCACGTCCGTGGCGCCGGGCTCGACACGGATGGTGCTGCCGCTCCCTCCCTGCAGATAGGCCAGGGAATCCGCGCCCGTTCGCAGCGTGCCGCCGGCTTCGACCACGATGGCCGAGGACGTGTCGCCATAGGCCGCGACCTCGCCCGCAAGGTCGAGGCTGGCACCCGCGTTGATCAGAAAAACCGAGGTCTGTTCGCCAAGGGCCTCGGCCCTGGCGCCGCTGGCCACGGTGCCGGTGACTCCAGGGGTCAGGGTCACCGCGGAGGTGCCGGTGTTGGTGGTGGAGTAGGTCAGGGTGGGATCTGTGGTGGTGATGATGGGGTTGCCGCCCAGGGCCAGAAAGGCCAAGTCCATGTAGGACGTGTCGCGGCCGCTCGGATTCACGGTGAAGGTGGTGCTTGCGGCCGCGTTGGTCGTGATCGGGGCAAACGAGAAGTATCCTCCGTTTTCTCCGGCGGAGACGGCGGAGAGGCCGGTCAAGGTTCCGTCGGACCGATAAAGGCGTTCCAGGCCACGGGCGAGGTCCATCATCAAGGCCTCGGAGGGCGTGCTGGTGAAGACGCCATGCTTGTCGATGGTGCTCAGACTGGGCACGTTGACCACCAGACCGAGCCCGAGTTGCTGGTACCAAGCCGAGAAGGAGCTGTATCCGGCAATGCTCCCGCCGTGGCCGATGACCGTCAGCGGTACGCCGGACGAGGTGAAATCCAGGGTGAAGATGTTGTAGCCGTAAAACAGCGGCAGGCCGCCCATGCTGATCAGGGTGCTGTTTTCAAGGTCTGTCCGGGCCGCGAACAATTCGTCCGACAGGAGCTTCGAGCCGTCGGGCAGGATGTTTGTTTTGAGGATCTCGATCCATTTGAGCTGATCTTCCAGGGTGCTGACCACGGCGCCCGAAGTCCACGGGATGGCTGGGTCCATGTCGGTGATGCCTTGCCCGCTCTCCGAACCAGGGGCGATGCCCGACGAACTGGAATCCATGGCCAGGTAGGTGCCGGTCAGGCCGGCGGGCGTGAAGACCAGTTCATTGAGAATTTCCGCGAACGTCTTGGCGGTGCCTGTTTCGGCCGCGTAGGCGGCCTCGCCGATCAAGGACAGGATAACGGCGTTGGTGTTGGAGTAGGAACCCTGGAACGGCGCGCTCGGATTTTGCGGATATCCAGCCGCGAACCCCAGGGCCGCCAGCTCCGCGTGTGTGATGGCGGGCGTCAGGCTTTGGTAGTTCGCGGCGATCCATTCGTCCCACAGGGTCGAGGTCGATCCGGCACGGGTTCCGGCCATGTAGTTGGGAATCCGAGAGCTCATGCTCAGGAGCTGCTCCACGGTGATGCTCTCCGCTCCGGCGGGGAGCGCGGACAGGCCCAGGTCAACGTTATACTTTTGCTGCAATGCCCCCAGCGTGTCGGTCAACGTGAAATAGCCACTGTCGATCATCTTCAGGATCACGGTGCCCGTGAAGGTCTTGGATTGGCTGCCGATGCGGAACTGGGCCGCGGAATCAACACCTTCGCCGGAGAGGGTCCGCGCGCCCTCCAAGGTTAGGCCGACATTGCTGGGAATGCCGGTCAGCGTGAAATGATTGTCTTGAATGATCACGAGAAGATCGTCGGCCAGGGATGAGGCCAGCGGGTTCGCGGCATGGGTGCCGGTCAGCGCGATTCGGGGCGCCGAGAGCAGGGAGACAAACATGCACAGGCAGCAGGCGATCAGTCTTGTGAGCACGGCAAATCTCCTTGTTTTCGGTGTGAGGCCAAGACAGAAAAAAGAAAAAGGCCACATGGATTCCGGTTCCATGTGGCCTGTGAACTTCCAGCCGATTAAACCGCCGGAGCTTCCGTGGCTGGTTCGCTTTTTTTGAACCAACCGCCGACAGTTTTCTTGCTTTCTTCAAAGCCGGCCTTGATTTCGGTGCCGAGCTTTTTCATGTCCAGGTTGCAAAGGTCTTCGCCGGTGGCGAAGTGCTTGGCGAAAGCCCTGCCCACCGCGTAGGTCGCCGCGCCGTTGGTCAGGGGCAGGGTGGCTAGGCTCAACCCCGGCCCTACGATGGGAATGTAGCGGGCCAGGTCGGAAAGTTTCGGCGTGATCAAGCTGGGCAGAATTCCGCCGACCAGGGCGGCCGAGACCTTCTTGCCCCATTCCGCCTTGAAGGGGATGTCGTGAGCTTTGGCTAATTTGTAGATCATTTCCACTTGCAAGGCCGCAAGCGCTGCCATGTCGAAAAGAGGGATGGGAACCAACGCGATCGCCAAGGAACTATGCACCCTGTTGCGGATGATGGCGTCTATTTCGTGTTGGCTGGGCTGGACCCGCGTGGTCTCCTCGGACTGCGGCGCGCCTGTTCCCGAAGGTTTTTCTTCCATGATGACGACCCCCTAAGTTGTGTTTGTCGTGGTGACTGACCGTGTTGGAAAATTGATCGTTGTGAATCTCTTTGTCTCGAAAAAGGCGTGTTTACGTTCTTTTGCCAAATCGGATTTGGTCAAAGGAAAATAAGCGAAAAATTATTTTTACACCATAACAAATTGGGACATGGGAAATGGGCGCCGTCGATGTTGTCGAGACTTTGGGGAATTGGGAAAAAAGGTGGGTTTTTCGTATCGCGTTTTTTGTGACGGGGTTGGTGGCAAGATTTTTTATTCCGGGAGTAAATCCTCTGCGTCCATAGTCCTCGCAATAGTTCCATCGTAGTGGCCGCGGCATTGGCGGCATCGCTGGTGCCCGCGCTTCTTCCCCGGAAAAAGTAGTGTACAAGTAGTGTACAGAATTGGGCATGAAAAAAGGCGGTTACTGATGTAGCCGCCTTATTTTCTTGGTGCCGGAGGCGAGACTCGAACTCGCAAGAGGTTGCCCTCGGTGGATTTTGAGACCATGGGAAGCTATTTCAAGAGTTATATCTTGCCGTAAATGTTGGGATAATTTTTCAGTAGAAAGCTCTGTTTTCCATCAGTCTCATCAAAAAAGGTGAATTGAAAGGTGAATTGAAAGGCTCGTTTCTGTGACTCGGAACGGGCTTTTTTGGTTAAGTCGTTGCGGTGCTCTGTACATCTTTTTCGAGGTG
>RZYB01000084.1 GCA_009930495.1 Deltaproteobacteria bacterium | reverse complement strand
CTCATGACCCGCTTCATGCTCATCCTACTGGGATTTTTTCTGGTCTACACCGTGCTGTTCCACTTTCTCATGGCCTACGAGGGACAAAAACACTCCTGGCTGACCGGCCTCTACTGGACGCTGACGGTCATGAGCACCCTGGGTTTCGGCGACATCACCTTCACCACGGACCTGGGTCGGCTGTTCACCATCGTCGTCATGCTCAGCGGCGTCATTTTTCTGCTCATTGTCCTGCCCTTCACCTTCATCCAGTTCTTTTACGCCCCCTGGCTGGAAGAGCAGAACAAGGCCAGGGCGCCGCGCGCCGTTCCGGACACCGTGTCCGGCCATGTCATCCTGACCCATTTCGACGCCGTGGCCCTGAGCCTGATCGAAAAATTCAATCAATACGCCGTGCCCTACGCGGTTCTCGTGCCCGACCTGCAGCAGGCCCTGAATCTGCACGAGTCCGGGATCAACGTGGTTGTCGGCGAGCAGGACGATCCCGCCACCTACCTGGCCATGCGCGTTCATAACGCGGCCATGGTCGTGGTCATGAACGAGGACGTGACCAGCACGAACATCATCTTCACCATCCGCGAGGTCTCGGACACGGTGCCCATCGCCACCAACGCCGATCACGAGGATTCCGTGGACATTCTCGATCTGGCTGGAGCCACCCACACCTTCCAGTTCACGACCCTGCTCGGCCAGGTCCTGGCGCGACGGGTTCTGGGGCTGAGCATGAAGGCCAATATCATCGGCAATTTCGACCAGCTGCTCATCGCCGAAGCCCCGGCCATGCGTACGCCGCTCCAGGGACGCACCCTGGCCGAAAGCCGGTTGCGCGAGCTGACAGGGGTCAATGTCGTGGGGATGTGGGAACAGGGACGCTTTCAGTTGCCGGGGCCGCGCAGTGTCATCGGCGCGTCCACGGTGCTGGTTCTGGCCGGATCGGAGGCACAACTCGACCGCTACGACGAACTCATGGGTTCATCCGGACGGGACCGCGAGCACAACGGCCCGGTGCTGGTTCTGGGCGGCGGCCGCGTGGGTCAGGCCGTGGCCCACAGTCTGGCCCGGCGCGGTATCGACTACCGGATCGTGGAGAAAAAAATCCTCAAGACCCAGGACGAACGCGTCATCACCGGCAGCGCGGCCGATCTGGACATTCTGAACAAGGCCGGCATCCAGAACACGCCCTCGATCATCATCACCACCCACGACGACGACCTGAACATTTTTCTGACCATCTACTGCCGCCGTCTGCGCCCGGACGCGCAGATCATCAGCCGGGCCAGCCTGGACCGCAACATCAACACCATGCACCGCGCCGGCGCGAATCTGGTCATGTCCTTCGCCTCATTATGCGCCACGACCATCCTCAATCTGCTCAAACCGGAAAAACTGCTCATGATTTCCGAGGGCCTGAACATCTTTCGCGCCAGCCCGGACAAAACCATGATCGGCAAGGCCCTGCGGGACCAAAACATCCGCAATGTCACGGGATGCAGCATCGTGGCCATCAAACGGGCCGAGACCATGCGCATCAACCCGGACCCGGACACCGTGCTCGACGCCGCCGACGAACTGATCATCCTTGGCACCGCCGACGCCGAACGCAAATTCACGGACCAGTACCGCGCCTAGCAGCCACGCTCACAGCCCGTGCCGCTTGATCTTGCGCCACAACGAGGCCCGGTCGATGCCCAACAGTTTGGCGGCCAGGGTCTTGTTGTCGGCGGCGTACTCCAGGGTCCATACAATCTGATCCCGCTCGCATTGCTCCAGGGTCATGGGCGCGCGTTCACCGGCCCGGACCACATGCAACGGGGCCTCGGCCAGTTCCGGTGGCAGATGCGCCGGCCGGATTTCGTCCCCGGCGCAAAAAACCACGGCCCGCTCCATGATGTTGCGCAGTTCGCGGACATTGCCCGGAAACGCGTACCGATCGAGGATGTCGAGCACTTCCCGTGAAATGGCCGGTACCGGACGCCCGGCGCTCCGCGCGGTCTTGTCCACGAAATACTGGGACAACAGCGGCAGATCCTCGCGCCGTTCCACCAGGGGCGGCATGCGCAGCACCAGGACGTTGAGCCGGAAATACAGATCATTCCGGAAACGGCCGGCCTCGACCTCTGTTTTGAGATCCTTGTTGGTGGCGGCCACAAGACGCACGTCCACGGGGATGTCCGTCGTGCCCCCGACCCGGCGGATGGTGCGCTCCTGCACGGCCCGCAGCAACTTGACCTGCATGGACAACGACATTTCCCCGACCTCGTCCAAAAACAAGGTCCCGCCCTCGGCCGACTCGAACAACCCTTTCTTCTGGCGCACGGCCCCGGAAAACGCGCCCTGCTCGTGCCCGAAAAGTTCGCTTTCGAGCAAATCCTCGTTAAACGCCCCGCAGTTGATGGCCAAAAAGCGGTTCCCCGCCCGGCGACTCAAAAGATGCACCGTGCGCGCGGCCACTTCCTTGCCCGTGCCGGTCTCGCCCAGGATGAGCACGGTCACGTCCGAGGGCGCGATCTGGGCGATGGTCCGCTTCAGTTCCATCATGCACGGAGCGGCTCCGACCAGGGGCATGGGCATGGTTCTATCGCGCAGGGCCTCGCGCAAATGGCGCACTTCGAGCTTGAGGTGGCGCTTTTCCAGGGCCTTGCGCACCAGGATGCGCGCCTCGTCCAGACGATAGGGCTTGGCCAGATAATCGTACGCTCCGGCCCGCATGGCCTCCACGGCCGTGTCCACCGTGGGATACCCGGTCAGGACCACGACCTCGATATCCGGAAACCGCTCCTTGATGGTTCGCAACAGGGCCAGTCCGTCCATGCCCTCCATCTTCAGATCGGTCAGCACCAAGTCGAAATCCCCGGCGGGCAGCAGCTCCAGGGCTTCATTCCCGCTGGCGGCCGTGACCGTGTCATGCCCCTGCCGGGACAGGGCCAGGGCCAGATTGTCGCGGGCAATGGCCTCGTCGTCCACGACCAGAATCCGCCCCGCGCGCGCTCTTTCGGTTCCGTGTTCGCTCATGCGCCCTCCCCTCCCAGCGGCAACCGGATGGTGAAGCAGGTGCCCTGGCCGGGCGTGCTGTCCACGGCAACGGTCCCGCCATGTTTTTTGATGATCCCGAAAACAACGGCCAGGCCCAGACCCGTTCCGGATTCCTTGAGCGTGAAGAACGGATCGAAGATGCGGCCCATGTGCTCGGGCGCGATGCCGGACCCGGTATCCCGAATCCGGAGCACGGCCTGACCCGCGCCCACGTCGCGCCAGCCGTCGATGGTGATGGTGCCGGGCGGGGTGATGGCCTGGATGGCGTTGATGAGCAGGTTGAGCAGCACTTCCTGAAAACGCTGGCTGTCCAGGGGCAGACGGATGTCTTCGGGAACCTGGCTGTCGATGTGCACGCCCGTGGGCGTTTCGCTGGAGACGAGACTGATGGCCCGGCGCACGACCTCGGCCAGGGGCAGGGGCTTGAGACAAAACTCCGTTTCGCGGGCGAATTCGAGCAGACCCTTGACGATGTCGCGGGAGCGGCTGACCTCCTGGTAGATATTGTCGAGCATCTGCCGGGACAACGCCGGATCGACGCTGGCCGGGTCGACCATGTCCTCCTGCAGGATCTGGCAGGAAGTGGAGATATTGTTGAGGGGATTGTTCAGCTGGTGGGCGATGCCCGAAGTCAGGACGCCCAGGGAGGCCAGTTTCTTCTCCTGCAGAAGTTGATTCTGGCGGCGCTCCAATTCCTCGATCATGTGGTTGAAGGCCTCGACCACGCCCGTGGTTTCGTCACTGGTATCGGGCATGGGCAGGGCCTCGAAGTTGCCCTGCACGATCTGCCGGGCCGAACGTTCGATGATGGACAAGGCCCCGAATATGCGTCGCCCCACCAGCCAGGAAAAAAACATGGCCACGGCGATAAAGGCCGCGATGGACACGGACAGCTGGCGCTTGAGCGTCCCGACGATGCCCAGGATGCGCTCGCGCTGATAGACCACGAACAGCCGCGATTCCTCCACCAGAACCTTGCCCTGCTCGCGCAGCTCCGGGCGCAGGGCCTCGCTTTCGGCCGAGCTGCCGGCCAGTCGCAGGGAGTTCTGATCGGCGAACAACGCTCGATAACGGTTCAAACGGTCCCGCAGCAAGACAAGGGTCGCCTGACCGCGCTGATCCGATCCGATGAGCCCGTCATCCACGGGTCCGATGCGGTCAATGGTGCCCAGGGCCCGCTCGCTGTAGCGCAGGGTCTCGACGTAATCCTCCTCAAGGGCATAGAGGAGATAGTTTTTTTCGTAGCGCCGTGTCTCGAGGATGTCGTTGCTCAAATCATCGACCACTTCGGCCAGGCCCAGGGCGTCTTCGATCTGGAGCAGATAATAATAGGAAATGCCGCCCAGCACCGAAAAACTCAAAATGGACACGATCATGCCGAAAAGCACGATCTGACGGATCTTGCCGCTGGCAAAACGGGCTACAAGACCTTGCATGGCTCCTCCTCCGGGCCGACCAGGGCCACGGCCAGGGCGTCCTCGACGCGATCGACCAGGGTCACCGGCGGCAACTCGCCGACGCTTTCACGCAGGGTCTCCACATCGGCCGCATTGGCGGCGGGCAGCACCACGCGGGCGGCCCGGCCGCGCAGGGCGGCCAGAATTTTCTCGCGCACGCCGCTGACCGGCAGGACCCGGCCGATGAGGGACAGCTCGCCGGACAAGGCCACATCGGCCCTGGCCGGTCGGCCGGTCAGAAGCGAAACCAGGGCCACGGCAATGGTCAGGCCGGCCGAGGGGCCGTCCTTGGCGATGCCGCCGGCCGGAATATGGATATGAATGTCATGGCCCTCGAAAAAATCCGGGGCAACGCCAAGCGCCAAAGCATTGCTGCGGATGAAACTGAGCGCGATCTGGGCCGACTCCTTGAGCACCCCGCCCAGGGAACCGGTCAGGAGCAGCTGGCCCGGCCCGGTCATGCGCGTGGCCTCGACAAAAATGACCTCTCCACCCGTTTCGGACCACACCATTCCCGTGGCCGTGCCCACCAGCGGCGCGCCGCTGGCCGCGTCATGCCGGAAGCGGGCCGGGCCGAGCAGGGCCGCCGCGCCCTCGGCCGTGACCGGAGCGGCCGTGGCCGCGGGGCCGTGATCCAGACGCAGACGGGTCAGCTTGCGGCACAGCCGGGCGATCTCGCGCTCCAGGCCGCGCACGCCGGATTCATTGGTGTACTCACGGATGATGCGCACCAGGGCATCGTCGGTGATCGTCGGATAGGGACTGACCAGACCGTGCCCGCGCAGCTGCCGGGGCAAAAGAAAACGGGTGGCGATGTCCAGCTTTTCCCGCTCGGAATAGCCCGAAAACTGCACCACTTCCAACCGATCCAGCAGCGGCCCGGCCAGGCGCTCGATGCCGTTGGCCGTGGCGATGAACAGCACCTCGGACAAATCAAAGGGCATCTCCAGATAACGGTCCACATAGCGGGCGTTCTGCTCCGGATCGAGAATTTCCAGAAGGGCCATGGCCGGGTCGCCCTTCACGTCCTGACCGATTTTGTCCATCTCATCGAGCATGAACACCGGATTGCGCGCGCCCACGCTTTTGAGGGCCTGGATAATGCGGCCGGGCATGGCGCCGACGTAAGTCCGACGGTGGCCGCGCAGTTCGGCCTCGTCACGCAGGTCGGCCAGGGACATGCGGTAGAACTTCCGGCCCAGGGCCTCGGCGATGGCCCGGCCAACCGAGGTCTTGCCCACGCCCGGAGGGCCGACAAAGCACAGAATGGGCGCACGGCTGGCGTAACGGTGCGTGCGCGACACGAGCACGGAACGCACGGCCTCGCGCAGTTCACTCAGATCAATGGGCTTGGCCAGATAATGCACGGCCCCGGTCTTGATGGCCTGCACGGCCGAATCGACCGTGGCATAACCGGTGACCAGAATGAAACGGGTTTCGGGCGCGATCTTGGAGGCGGCTTCCAGCAGTTGCAGGCCGTCCATGCGCTCCATCTTCAGATCAGTGACAATGCAGTCGAACTCCTGCCGGCGCAGACAATCCAAGGCTTCCTCGCCATTGGCCGCCACCTCCACCGCATACCCTTCCTTGGCCAGAACATGCCGCAGGTTGGTCCGGGCGATGGGCTCATCGTCCACGACCAGAATCGCGGCCTGACGCTTGGCATGGAGGACGCGCGAAGCCAGGTGTTCCAGAACTCGCTCCCGCACCTGTCCGAGCCCCGCGTGGCTACCATCGAACACGGCCGCGGCCTGGTCCAGATCAAGATTGTCGCGCGTCAGCCCGGTCCAGGGCAGACCGAGCAGGGTTTCGACATAATTGAGGGCAATGGAATACTCGGCCACGGCCGCGTCGGTCTTTTCCATGCGCCCAATCTCGGCCTCCACCGCGGTCTTCACGCCTTCCGGCAATTCCACCTGCCCGACCTTGGCCCGCAACCCCGTGGGATCGGCCACGGGTTGGGCTGTCTCCAATTCTTGCTTGCGAAAAAATATCATCCAATCTCCCTCGCCCGGTTCCACGCGCCACCCTCCCCTTGTTGCACTTTGCAACGACGCTGCAATCTGCATCAGGCCTGACAATCCGGACCGCGCCTTGTTCCAAGATTCACATGTTGCGATCTGCAACATGACACCCTTTGCCCCCGCTTACCAGTCATCAAAAAAAATCATTTAATTTCAAGAAATTGCCAGAAATACAATTCTGGCACGCGCCTTGTTTTAGGCCGCGCATAACTTGTAACGCGAGGTAAGCAAAATGAGCACCATCCGTGAAACCATTGAATCCGCCTATGCCGCCACGGCCTTTGCCGAACGCGGCCTCCAGGCCGAAGCCCGCTTCCTGATGCAGGGGCAGCGCAAAAACGACGCCACCCGCGCCACCGCACCCACCCAGACGGAAAAACGTCCCCGTCCGACCCTGCAGGCCAAATAGCCCAACCGTTACACACCGAGGAGACCCCATGGCCCGGCTCAAATCCACGGCAGCTTCGTCCCCGACCCTGCGCCACGCCCATTCCATGCAAGACCGTCTGGCGGATTACGCCGAGGCCATGGCCCTGGCCGAGGCCGGCGAGCAGATCCTCGCCGCCGATCTCATGGAGCAGACACGCATCGGCCGGCGACGCATTCTGGTCATCGGCCATGGCTGCACCTTTTCCGAACGCCTGGGACAATACGCCCTGGGCGTGGCGGAACGCATGGGCAGCGACCTCCTCTTTCTGAGCGTGGGCGTGGCCAACACAAGTCCGGACTGGCGGAGTTCCTTCGCCCATCTGGCCGAACGCGCGGCGGCGTCCTGGCAGGAAGCCGCCGCCCGGCACGGCGTAAACATGCTGCACGAAATCCGCTTCGGCTCCGTGGACGCGGCCGTCAGCGAACTGGTGCGCAACAACGGCCGCATCGAATTCATCCTGAGCGAACCCGAGGAAGGCGAACTGGTCCACGGCCAAACCGGCCTCGCCCTGTTCACGATCAAATAAGACCTGGGCAGCTTTTTCGAACTCGCATCCCATTTTCGTGGAGAGAACAACATGGCGACGTGTGTACTGAAAATCGTTCCTTTTCTTGGCTGGATCAAGACATATACCCTCGGGCACCTGAAGATGGACTTCATGGCCGGCCTGACCGTGGCCCTGGTCCTCATTCCCCAAAGCATGGCCTACGCCCAGCTGGCCGGCCTGCCGCCCTATTACGGTCTGTATGCCTCCTTCCTGCCGCCGCTGGTGGCCGCGCTGTTCGGATCAAGCCGTCAACTGGCCACGGGCCCGGTGGCCGTGGTGTCCCTCATGACCGCAGCGTCCCTGGAACCCTTGGCCACGGCCGGCAGTGAAAGCTACATCGCCTACGCCGTGCTTCTGGCCCTGGTCGTGGGGCTGTTCCAGCTGGCCCTGGGCATTTTGCGTCTGGGCCTTGTCGTCAATTTTCTTTCGCACCCGGTGGTGGCCGGATTCACCAACGCGGCGGCCATCATCATCGCCACCAGCCAGCTTTCCAAAATGTTCGGCGTGTCCGTGGACAGCGCCGAACATCACTATGAAACCATTCTGCGCGTGGCGCGGGCGGCCGCGAACTACACGCACTGGCCCACCCTGGCCCTGGGCGTGTTCGCTTTTGCCCTCATGTTCGTACTCAAAAAATACACGCCCCGCGTGCCCAATGTTCTCGTGGCCGTTGTTCTGACCACGCTCTTTTCCTGGACCACGGGCTTTGAACACAATGTCAGCGTCGGCCAGGACAGTGTGGCCGCGCCCCAGGTCGTGGACGCCATCGGTCGTTACAACGCGGCCATGCAGGCCCAGACAGACTTGGCCGCGCGCCGCACGGTCCTGAACACGGCCGTGGAAGAAGCCAAGACCAAGGGCGAACGCTTCGCCCTGGTCGATGACGAGCACGAACTGCGCCGTCTGGCCCTGGAAATGGACATCGCCAAAAATCAGGCCGCAAGCCTCAAGGCCCAGTTGCGCGCCACCCTGCTGCGGGGCGTTCCCGGCCTGGATGGGCGCACCGTGTATACGCCCCTTGAGGCCGCGCCAAACGACGCGTCCGCCGATGGCCGCACATGGCGGATCAAGGTCGGCAACGCGCCCCTTGATCCAAATAGCCTGACACTGATCGGTGGCGGTGCCGTGGTCGGCAACGTGCCCGGCGGCCTGCCCAGCCTCACCGTGCCCCATGTCGATCTGGGGGTCATGGCGCGCCTGCTGCCGTACGCCGCCATCATCGCCCTGCTCGGCTTCATGGAGGCCATCTCCATCGCCAAGGCCATGGCCGCCAAGACCGGCCAGAGCCTGGACCCAAACCAGGAACTCATCGGTCAGGGTCTGGCCAACATCGTCGGCGCCTTCAGCCGGGCCTATCCGGTATCCGGATCGTTCTCCCGCTCGGCCGTCAATCTCCAGGCCGGAGCCCAGACCGGATTTTCCAGTGTCTTCACCAGCGCCGTGGTTCTCGTGGCGCTCTTGTTCCTGACCCCGCTTCTGTACCATCTTCCCCAGTGCACCCTGGCGGCCGTGATCATGATGGCGGTCATGGGCCTCATCCACCCGTCCTGTTTCGTGCATGCCTGGAAAATCGCCTGGTACGACGGCGCCATCTCGGTCATTACCTTTGTCGCCACCCTGGCTTTCGCACCGCATCTGGACAAGGGCATCATGGTCGGCGTGGGGCTGTCCCTGGCCGTTTTCCTGTACCGCAACATGCGGCCCACGGTCAGTTCCCTGGCCCGCACCGAAGAAGGCGAACTCCGCGACGCCACCCGTCACGGCCTGGATCTTTGCCCGCATGTGGACATGGTCCGCTTCAACGGCCCTCTCTTCTTCGCCAATGCCAGCTTCCTGGATGAAACCATCACCGCCCGCCTGCGCTCCAAAAAACAGCTCAAGCACATCGTGCTCGTGGCCAAGGGCATCAACGACATGGACGCTTCCGGCGAGGAAGCCCTGTCCCTGGTCATTGACCGCTGCCGCAGCCGGGGCGTGGACATCTCCATGTCCGGGGTCAACGACACGGTCCTGGCCATCCTGACCCGCAGCGGACTGCTCGACAAACTCGGCCGCGACCACCTCTATGCCAACATGGAGCAGGCCCTGTGCAGCGTGCACGCCAACACGCACCGCGAAAGCACCGAAACCCGGTGCCCGCTGACCACGGCCTGCCGTCTGCAAAACCAGACCCCGGCGAAACGCCCCGGGCCGAGGACCTTTGCCACGGCGGGCGCGTCACGTCCCGGCCACGCCTAACCACCGCAACACCCCGCTCGCAGAGCGGACAACACCAACACGGAGATTCACATGGCAACAGAAACACAAACCAAACCCATCGGCAAAACCGTCGTCTTCGGCGTCCTGACCGCAGGCTTCTACGGCGCGTTCTTCAGCTACGGCGACGCCCTCACCGCCCAGTTCGCCCAGGGCTCCTTCTGGGCCGCCGGCCCCATCGCCACGGTCTTTGCCGTGTCCTACCTGCACGGCGAATTCGCCGGCAATTTGTGGGCCTGTCTCGGCATTTCCGCCGTGCGCAAGGATGCCCGCAAGACCGTCGAAGCCACCAAGCGTCCGGCCCAGCGCCCTGTTCTCAACACCTAGTCACGACAAGGAAGTATCATCATGGATATTCTCGCTCTCGATCCGACCAAATTCATCGACCTCAGCGCCACGACCATTTCCTTTCTTTTCCTGATCGGCTTCATCGGTGGGCTGGTCAGCGGCTTCATCGGCTCCGGCGGCGCCTTTGTCCTCACCCCCGGCATGATGAGCCTGGGCGTGCCCGGCACCGTGGCCGTGGCCAGCAACATGTGCCACAAATTCCCCAAGGCCCTGGTTGGCGCCATCAAACGGTTCCATTATGGCCAGGTTGACGTGAAGATGGGCCTGATCATGGCTGTTTCGGCCGGCATCGGCGTCCAGATCGGCATCAAGATCCAGCAGTTCATCCTGGCCATGTGGGGCCAGGCCGGGTCCGATCTCTATGTCAGCCTGTCCTTTGTCTTCGTGCTGGTGACCGTGGGCGGCTATGTCATGAAGGACGCCATCAACACCGCCAAGAGCGGCGGCGAGGAACACACCGCGCCCCTGGCCCTGCGCCTGCAGAAAATCGAGCTGTGGCCCATGATCAACTTCCCCCGCTCCGGCCTGCGCATCTCCCTGTGGTTCACCATTCCCGTGGGCTTCGCCACCGGCATCCTGGCCGCGACCATCGCCGTGGGCGGTTTCATCGGCGTGCCCGGCATGATCTACGTCATGGGCGTGCCCGGCCTGATGGCCTCGGCCACGGAGCTGGTCATCGCCTTCATCATGGGCCTGGCCGGGTCCATCAACTGGGCCATGCACGGCATGGTCGACATCCGTCTGGTGCTGATCATCCTCGGCGGCTCCCTTTTGGGCGTACAGCTCGGCGCCATCGGCACGACCTATGTCCGGCCGCACATGATCAAGGTCGTCATGGCCACCATCATGCTCATTGTCGCCGTCAGCCGCGCCCTGGCCCTGCCCAGATATCTGGTCAGCCTGGGCCTCATGGAAGCAAGCGAGCAGACCCTGTCCCTGCTCGGCACGGTCAGCTTCTCGTCCATGTGCCTGGCTCTCCTGATCGGCGCGGTCATCATCCTCGGCAGCATGTGGAGCGGACGCAAGGCCCAGCTGGCCGAAGCCGCCTAATCCAGCAGACGTTCACGTCCGTTTCAAAATAGACAGGCCCGCGTCGAGTATCTCGACGCGGGCCTGTCTATTTTGAAACGCGTAAAACCCGTGGTGTCAGGGTCTGTTTCTAAAAAATGATTTCAAGCGAAATCGAGCGAAAACGTGACCAGCAAGGCGACAGTGAAAAAAC
>RZYB01000083.1 GCA_009930495.1 Deltaproteobacteria bacterium | reverse complement strand
CCCTCGTATTGGGTATTGGACAGGCTGACCAGCTGGTCAAACAGTTGACGGACTTCGTAGGACGTCGCCTCGCGGTCCGATTCGGTCATGGTGCCGGTGGCGCCCTGCTCGGCCAGCCCCTTGAGCCGGATCAGGATGGTGCTGACCTGGAGCATGGACTCGTCGGCCAGATTCAGCCAGCCTTTGGCCGTGCCGATGTTGGATTGATACTGGGTGATGGCCGAAATGGAGTCCCGGTAGTTCATGACCTGGCCGGTGCCAATGGGATCGTCCGAAGGCTTGGTGATGCGCTTCTGGCTGGAAGACTGAATGTTCAGATCCATCAGCCGGGACTGCGTCTCCTGAAGATTGTAAAGAAAATCAGTATACTGACTGCGCAATGATACGCGCATGACCGCCTCCTAGGACTTAAGCCCCAACAATACCTGCATCATGGAATCCGCCGTGGTGATCAATTTGGCGGCGGCGGTATAGGCATGCTGGAACTTGATCAGATTGGTCATTTCCTCGTCCAGATTCACGCCACTGACCGCTTCCTGTTGGGCCTTCAAATCCGATGCCAAAGCGGCATTGTACTCACGATTGAACTTGGCCGTGGAGACCTCAGATCCGACCAGGGCCACCAGGGCGGAATAATATTCACCCAGGGTCTGCGACGAGCTGCTCATGGATGACGTGACGATCTTGACATCGGTTGTCTGCAGGGCGGCAATGGCCGAGGCGGTGGTATTGTCGCCGCTGTTCATTTCTCCGGCGCCATTGACGTGTCCGGCATTGATGAACGAGGCGTTGCCCACGATCGCGGCGTTGAGAGCCAGGGTGTCCGCGTCCGAGCCTTCAAAAAAAGTATTGATGCCCAGGGCTGCCAGCAGGCCGCTGGAATCCGACCCAAAGGCGATATCATGGCCGTTGGCGACCGTGAGCTGCAATCGTCCGTCGCTGATCGTGGCCGTGATGTCGCCGCCAAGGGAACTGTTGAACACTGCGGCCACGTCTTGCAAGGAATGCTCGCTGGGATCGAAATTGACGACGCCGGGAGGCGTGATGGCTGAAAAATCCAGGCTGCGCGAGGACTCCAGCGCCCCGGTGGTCTGGTTGTACGTGTGAACGACGACATTGCCGGTGGCCAGGCGGTCACCAAACGCCAACCCCGCTTCCCGGCTCCCCAGCGCCTCGTCCGAGTCCAGCACCTTGTACGTGCCGGTGACTTCCGAGAACCGCTCCAAGCCCGCGCCCTGGGAGTGCAGCCGGTTCACCTCCCAGGCCAGACTGGACGAAAAGGCGTTCATCTTTTCGATAAAGCCTCCGACGCTGGCGTCGCGGAACTGAAAATACCCGGTCAGACCGCCACCGGTCAGACGCCGTTCGTTGTCCTCCCCGTTGGCCAAGATCTGCGGAGTGATGTTCATCTTGGTGGACGAATTTTCGTACCAGAACAGACTTTTCTGGGGCAGAACCTGAAACCGGTCGCCCTCTCGCAACAATTCGCCGGAGCCGGAATCAAAAGCCAGGGAGCCCTTGCCATCGGGCAGCAAGGCTCCCTTTTCGGTGGTCGTGAACACGCTGACGCCGTTCGCGTCCTTGAGCCAGGTATTCCCGCCGTCCAGCGAGACCTTGTACGTGGCGGCGCCAACGAGGCCGGGATCAACGATCTCCACCGTGTATTCGCTGGAACTTTCCCCATCGAAGGAGATGGTGCCATCGAAGGTCGAGGTCTTGGTCAGATCGGCGATGGCCTGGGGAGCCTCGAAGGCCAGACGAAAAACCTCGGTCCCATCGACCAGGGTATGCCCGGCCTTGGTCAAAACGGTCACGTTGCCGAGGCCGTTGTCGATGTAGGTGATATCCATCTTTTCGGCCAAATCCCGGACCAGGGAGGCGCGCTCGTCGCGCAGGCCATTGGCGTTGTTCGTTCCCGACGCCTCGATCGTCGCGATCTGGGCGTTGACGGCGGCGATACTCGACAAAATGCCGTTGATGTCCTCCACTTCCCGGGAAATAGCGTCATCCGCGGCCAACTGCATGGCTTGCAGGCCATCCTCGGCCGTCTGGATAGCGCTCTCCAACGCCGAAACGTGTCCCAGCAACTCGGCCCGGACGCTCCCATTGCGCGGGTCCCCGGACAGGGTTTGCCAATCCGCCCAGAACTGCTCCAACGCGGAGCCGATCCCCTTGGTCGTGGCCTCGCTCAGAATCCCCTCCACGCCCTGCAAGTTCTCGTGAAGCGTGGCCCACCGCTGCTCCTCGGCGCTCTTGGTATTGTACCGGGCCTCGATGTATTCGTCGAAATAACGGATGATTTCGGCCGCCTGGACACCGGTTCCCAACTGGCCGGGGGAAAACTGGATGTATTGGCCATCCTGAAGCACCACGGCCTGCCGGCTATACCCCTCGGTGTTGGCGTTGGAGATATTGTTGCCAACGACCTCGATGGCGGTCTGACTGGCAAAAAGGGACTTCTTGCCGATGTCGAACAGACCGGTCACGCCTGGCATCAGAGCCTCCCGCGCACCAAGGCGGCCGTGGTCGGCCGGTTATACCAAGTCCCCTTGGCCGTGTAGGTGTTGCGCTCCCGGGGGGCGACCTTGTTCTGGAAATGACGCAGCAGTTCGCCGCTTTGGGTCCACAGGGCCATGGCCAAATCGGCGTTGATGGTCGCCTGGCGGGCGCTCGTTTGTTCGAAATCGCTCAGTCTGGCCAGCGTCGTCTCCACGCCGACCCGGGCTGTCTCGTCCAGGGTATCCAGATATGGACGCAGCTTGGCAAAGCCTCCGGCCCGCAGAATGCGGAGCAAGAATTCGCGTTCGCGCACCAGCTGCCGAATCAATTCCTGGATGGTCAGCTCCAAAGCCGCGACCTGATCGGGCTTGCTCGCGCGCAACAAGGCATATTCTTCCTGCAAGAGGATGGTCAGAAGCTGCGAGCCTTTTGTTTGGCGGGTCAGACTGTCGGTTATGATCTCAAGCATGGCGCACTCCATGGATTTTTTCGTCTCTCCGCCCGGAAATTTCTTCCCGGTGGATCCTGTTCAGGACATGTTGTGCAAGTTTTTGGCCACCGCCGTGGCGTGACCCCGGAAGAGGTCACGCACGGGGTTCACATCCGGTCCGCCTCGTCCAGGCTCACGGCCTTCAAGGCATTTTCCAACTCGGACAGGGAAACCTTGACCGCGTTCGCGGCCACTTCGGGCTTGGGCGACTCCGGAGCCCGGCCGCCCACGATGCGCTGGGCCAGGAGCTCGGCCTGATGTTGGGCGGTCTGCGCGGCCAGGGTTCCGGCCTGGACCCGTGGCGAGGCGGTCTGGGCCAGGGCGGACGTATCCAGGGGCAGCAGCGGCGTGGACGAGGCCGTGCCCTTGCTGGCCGCGGCCAGACGTTCGGACAGGCTGGCCCGGAGCATGTCCCCCAAGCCAATGCCTCCACTCCGGGCCATCTTCACCGACAACTCCTGGTCGAACATGGACAGATAACTTTCCTCCTCCTTGGAATGGAGCAGGCCATCCTTGGGCACGGAGGAACGCATCTGCTTCCAGATCTGGCCGATGAACACGGCTTCGAAATCCTGACAGGACTTCTCCAGCTTGGCGTCCTCGCCCTGGCCCGGTCGCAGGCGGGAGCGCAGCTCCTGCAAGCGCAGTTGCAGATTTTGGGTCGTGTCCGTGTTGGCCAGGGCAGGGGTGGTCATCGTGTTCTCGCTCATGGTTCCTCCGGCGCTAAAGCACTTCAAGCTCGGCGTGCAGGGCTCCGGCGGCCTTCATGGTCCGCAGGATGGAAATAAGATCGCGGGGCGTGGCGCCGATGGCGTTCAAGCCGTCGACCAGTTCCTGGATGGAGGCTCCATCCATGAGCACGAGGCGCCGCTGCTCTTCCCTGACGCCCACCTGGGTCTGGGGAGTGACCACGGTCTGTCCGGGAGAAAACGCCCCTGGCTGGGAAACCTGGGGCTGCTCGGACACGACCACGTTCAAATTCCCATGGGATACCGCGACCCTCGACAGGGAAACATTGGCCCCCAAAACCACGGTTCCGGTCTTTTCGTCCACGACGACCTTGGCCCGCGAATCCGGACTGATCTCCAGATTCTCCAGGGAGGCCATCAGGGTGACGATATCGCCCTGATATCGGGGCGGCACGGCCAGGTTGACCGTGGCCACGTCCCGAGCCTGGGCGAATGTTCCGCCCAGGGCCCGATTGACCGCGTCCGCCACGCGCTTGGTCGTGGAAAAGTCCTCGCCGTGCATGTTTATGGTTACATTCTGCTGGTCATTGAAGGTAAAGGGCACGCCGCGTTCGATGATCGCGCCGCTCGGAATGCGGGCCACGGTGGTAATGTTCTTCGTGGCCTGGGTCGCGTCGCCGCCGGCGGAAAAGCCGCCCACGATCAAGGGCCCCTGGCTCAGGGCATAGACATTGCCATCCACGCCCTTGAGCGGCGTCATCAGCAACACCCCGCCCAGCAACGAGGACGCGTCGCCCATGGACGACACCGTGACGTCCATCCGCGCGCCGGGTCGTGACGAAACCGGCATCTTGGCCGTGACCATGACCGCGGCCACGTTCTTGGGCTTGATCGAGGCCCGGTCGACCTGCACGCCCATGCTGTCGAGCATGTTGGCCATGGACTGCATGGTGAACGGCGCGTTCTTGTCCCCGGTTCCGGCCAGACCGACAACCAGCCCGTACCCGACCAGATCGTTGGAGCGCACGCCGCCGAAATTGGCGATATCCTTCAGCCGCACGGCTCCGGCCGACGCGGTCAACCCAAGTCCCAGGACCAGGGCGCACAGGGCCGCGGTCGCGTAGCGATACAATCTAGAATGGCCAAACATTGTCGAGTATCCTCGCAAGCCACCCGGGGCGCTGCTTCTCGGCCAGGACGCCCTCGCCGTACAGCTCGATCCTGGCCTCGGCCAGGCTGGTGGATTTGATGGTGTTGTCGGCGTCGATATCCCGATCCCGGGCCACGCCCTGGACCAAAACGATTTGGGTCTCGCCGTTGACCCGGGTTTCGCGGGCACCGACCACTTCCATCAGCCCGCCGCCCAGGACGCGGGTCACGCGGGCCGCCACGGTGGTGGAAATGGAACTTTCACGTTTGGTCTCGCCGTCGCCCTCGAATTCGCTGGTGGAACTTGTCCCGATCAGGCTGCCGCCAACCTCGGCCCCTGGAATAAGGGGCAACTTGTCCCGACCCAGAAACGAACTGACGCCGTAATCCGAGGAGCTTTCCTTGTCGGCCGTGGTCGAGGCCTTGTTCTTGGCCAGGGTCGTTTCCACCACCCGGACCAACACGATGTCCCCGACGCGCCGTGCCCGGGCATCGGCGAAAAGGAGATTGGCCCCATCCGGGTCGTACAAAGACCCCGGATTGTCGGCCGGAGACACCCGTTCCTGAGGCGGAGGCGTGATCACGGCCGCCGGCATGGATGGCCGGCTGGAGGCCCGGCATCCGGCCGTGGCGATCACCAGGGCCACGATCATGACATATTGAAATTTCATTGTTCCTCCCCCTATTGTGTCCGCACGGTGTTCGCGTCGAGCACGCGCGCCGCGACTACCTTTCCGCTTTGCATGTTCCGGACCCGGATCACGCTTCCGATGCTCCCATCCTCCAAACTTTCCGCCGGAACGCTCAATTTCAAGGTCCGGCCCTCGTACGTCAGGGTCACGGACGCGCCCTTCTGGATCACGGGAATGGGCTCCACGGCGTCGGCGTAAATGACCTGGTTCGTGCCCACGGCCGAGGTCACGCGCAGGGGCAGGTCCCGGCCATCCCAGGGCAACCGGGGCAGAAAGGCCAGATTCTTGCGGGCAAAGGTCACCAATTCCGGTTCCAGGATGTTGCCCCGATTCAAAACCCTGGCCGCGCAGGGCACGGTTTTCCAGACATCGACGAAGACAGTGCCCGTGAATGTCCGCGCCACCTTGCCGGATGCGGTCACGGCTTCCAGGCGCAGACTGGTCCGTCCCGGAGCCAGGGGCCCCACGGGCGCGATCCGGACCTGAACCGGCGCCTTTTCCGGAACGAAAAGATGATCCGGCAGGCGATAATCCCGAATGACCACCTCGCCTTCGAGATGCGCCAGACTCTGTGTCAAAACTTTGTCTACCAGGGGACGCACGCCCAGACCGTCAATAACCTGACCGCCCCGCTGTACCTGGACCCGATCCGGAACCACGATTTCCGGCAAATCCGGCCCAAAACGCGCCATGATCAGATCCCGCAGTTTTGGACCACTCAAATTGGCCCGCGCCCCGTCGAATTTGGGCGCGGCCAACAGGGGCTCGGCGCCGATCCTGGCCAGGACGCCGGCCGCCTCCCCGCCCTCGGCCCGGACCAATTGCCCCAGGCTGATCACGGGTCCGTCCACGCAGACCGCCGCCGCGACGAATAACCTGCCCTCGGCGCCAGCCCAGACAGGCAGGGCAGTCGTCACGAAAAGAAAAAGAAAAACCAGACGGACCATGCCTACCTCTTGAGCTGGTTGGCGATCTGGAGCATCGAATCGGCGGTGCTGATGGACTTGGAATTGGCCTCGTAGGCGCGTTGTCCCACGATCATGTTGACCATTTCCTCCACGATCTCGACATTGGACATTTCCAGAAATCCCTGGGCCAGGGTGCCGGCCTTGTTCTGGCCAGGCACGCTTTCCACGGCCTCGCCGGAGCCATCGGTCTGCACGTAAAGGTTACGACCCTCGGCCTTGAGACCGGCCGGATTGACAAAGGTATAGATGGGAATGTCCGTGGCCGCCAATTCGGCGCCAGCCTTGTCCACGCAGGTCAAATGCCCGTCCTCGGTGACGACGATATTCTGGGTCTCGGCTGGCACGGCGAACTCGGGCTGCAGCGGATGGCCGTTGTCGGTGACGATCACGCCCTCGCTGTTCAGCTTGAACGCGCCGTTGCGGGTATAGGCCTCCTCGCCGTTGCGATCGATACGGAAAAAACCGTCGCCCTCGATGACGATGTCCAACTGGTTGCCCGTGTTCTGGAAATCGCCCTGGGCGAACAGCTTGTGCACGGACACGGGCCGCACGCCCATGCCGATCTGCATGCCCACGGGCAGTTGGTTCCCGGTCTGGTTGGTCGTGCCCGCGATCTTCATGTTCTGATACATGAGATCCTCGAACTCGGCCCTGTTTTTCTTGAAACCCGTGGTGTTGACGTTGGCCAGGTTGTTGGCGGTCACGTCCAGGTTCATCTGCTGGGCGATCATGCCCGAAGCGCTGGTCCACAATGCGCGTATCATGACTATCCTCCTTGCGGCTCAACCAGTGGCGGCCGACTCGTCTCCACGGCCAAGCCTAACGGGGCGCGCCCACTTCGGCGATGGCCTTCTTGTCCTGATCAAAAGTGCCGGTGATCATTTTCTGGTAGGCCTCGAAAGCACGAATGGCCTCGATCATGTTGACCATTTCCGTGACGACCTCGACGTTGGCCCCTTCCAGATACCCCTGCTCGATGGTCGCGTCCTGGGCCGGAATGGTTTGCGCCCGCGCCTCCGGACTGATCCGCATCAAGGAATTCCCCATTTTTTCCAAAACCTTGGGATCCTCGACCGTGACCAGGGAAATGACATCGATCTGCTCTCCATCCACGGTCAGGGTTCCGTCATCGGCCACGACCAGGGTGCCGCCCTCGGGAATCTGCAAGGGACCGCCATCGCCCAAAAGCCGGTTGCCATGACCGTCCACCACAAACCCCTCGCTGGACCGATGGTACACGCCCTGACGGGTCAAAAACTCGCCCTCCGGGGTTTGAACCCGAAAAAAGCCCTCTCCGGAAATGGCCAGGTCCAGGGGATTGCCCGTGGTCTTCAGGGAGCCTTGGGACAAATCCACGACCCGCTCCGCGATGCGGGATTGGGCCAGGACATGCGCCCGGGGCCATGGCACCTTGTGGTCCAAGGCCTGGTTCGGGTCGAGCAAATCATGGGCGTACCGGCGAAATGTATCCCGAAACGCCAATTTGTCGCCCTTGAAACCGGTGGTATTCACGTTCGCCAAATTATTGGCGATAACATCCAGCCGGTGTTGCTGGGTCAACGCTCCGAATGTGGCGCTGTAACTGCTTTCTTGCATGGAAGGTCCTCCTTGTCGGCTAGTCTTTAGCACATTGCATGCCAGCAGACAGGCCGTGTCCGAACCGCGACGGCAAGGGCTCAAAAAAACACTTGACGTCACTCCTAGATCTCGTGCAAGGGAACCGATTGCAGAGCGGGTGTAGCTCAATTGGCAGAGTACAAGCTTCCCAAGCTTGGTGTTGCGAGTTCGATTCTCGTCACCCGCTCCACTCCTGTATGTGGTCATGCTGATATTTCGGTAGCTGATGAGGGGTGGGCCTTTTGGTGGTCCACCTTTTTTTTTCCGGTGGACAAATCATGGACAAAAACGAAATTCACGCCCGTCTCCTCGACATGGTGACGCCGCTGTGCGCGGCCCGCGACCTCGAGGTCTGGGGCATCGAACTCCTTTTTGGAGCGGGTGGACGGCACAAGATCGTGCGTATCTATCTGGACTCGGCCACGGGCGTGGGCATCGATGAATGCACGGAAATAAGCCGCCACGTCAGTCTGGCCCTGGACGTGGACGACATCATCCCCGGCGCCTTCACCCTGGAAGTCTCCTCGCCCGGCCTGGAACGCCAGTTCTTCACTCCGGACCAGATGCATCCATATATTGGTCGGGACATCCGCGTGCGACTGGCCACGCCCCAGGACGGCAGAAAAAATTTCAAAGGTCGCCTGATATCCCTTGATCCGCCCGCGTTCACCCTGGCCATCGACGCCACGGAATTCACGCTACGCTGGCCCGACGTGGCCAAGGCCAACCTCGTCTACGAACCCGACGACCAGGGCCGGCCCGAAAAACGCTAGACATCACGGGACAGACGCCTTTCCCGACAAGAACGGAGGACGTTCATGAATTTGGAACTCAAGAAAGCCATTGACCAGATCAGCAAGGACAAGGGTATTGACCGCGAAATGCTGATCGACACACTGGAAGAAGCCATCCGGGCCTCCGTGACCAAAAAATATGGCGACAAGATGGATATCGAGGTCACCTTCAACGAGGACACCGGCGATATCGAAGTCTATCAGTTCAAGACCGTCGTCGAGGAGGTCTTCGACGAGGACACCGAAATCACCAAGGAAGACGCGACGAAACACGATCCCAACGTGGAACTGGACGACGCCATCGGCTTTCGCCTGCAGGTCGAGGACCTGGGACGCATCGCGGCCCAAAGCGCCAAGCAGGTCATCATTCAGCGCATGCGCGACGCGGAACAGGAAATCATTTACGACGAGTACAAACACCGCAAGGGTGAAATCGTCAGCGGCATCATCCAACGCCGCGACCGCTCCGGCTGGATCATCAATCTCGGCCGGACCGAGGCCCTGCTCCCCAAGGACAAGCAGATTCCCCGCGAACGCTTCCGCCAGGGCGACCGGGTCGAGGGGCTGATCATCGACGTCCGCAAGGAAGGCCGGGGCCCGCAGATCATCATCACCCGCTCCGACCCGGAATACATGGTCGCGCTCTTCCGGCGCGAAGTGCCCGAAGTCGCCGACGGCACGGTCAACATCATGGGCGTGGCCCGCGACCCCGGCCTGCGCGCCAAGGTCACGGTGCTGTCCCAGGACTCCAATGTCGATCCCGTGGGCGCCTGTGTCGGTATCCGTGGTTCGCGCATCCATAATATTGTCCAGGAGCTGCGCGGCGAGCGCATCGATATCGTGCTCTGGAGTCCGGACATCGCCACCTACGCGGCCAACGCCCTGTCTCCGGCCCGCATCTCCAAAATCGCCATCGACGACGAGGAGAAATCCCTGGAAGTCATCGTGCCCGACGACCAACTGACCCCGGCCATTGGCAAGAAGGGACAAAACGTCAAGTTGGCGGCCAAGCTTCTGGGCTGGAAGATCGATATTTTCACGGCCAGCCGTTTCAACAAGGTCCACAAGGACCGGCAACTCCTGGAACAGGTGGCCAGCGCGGCGCAAGTGTCCATCCTGGATTTCGCCGAGGCGGGATTCGATTCCCTGGAAGCCCTGGCCTCCTGCTCCAATGAGCAACTATTGGAAATTCAGGGCATCAGCGAGGAAAACATCGGCGCCTTGCGCGGCGCCCTGAACCTCCTCGCCAGCCAGGGCACGGACGAGACCGATGACGGCGCCCCGGAGCCGGACGACACGGAGTCCGGAGACGACGCCTAGATGCGGACCCGCGACGACCAATCCGCGCCGACCTCCGGGCCGGTGCGGATGTGTGTCATCTGCAGGCGGCGTTTTCCAAAAAACGAACTAGACCGATTTACCTGCCCTGTTCACGGCGAGCTCACACTGACCGCGGACATCTCCGGAAAAAAACCGGGACGGGGCTTTTATCTGTGCCGCGATGCGGCGTGCCGGAACAAATTCGAGCGATTCAAGGGCTGGCAGAAGAAATGCAAGGGGGGTTGGGCATGACCACTAGACTACGAGTAAGAGACCTGGCCAAGGATCTCGGAATCTCCAGCAAGGATTTGCTGAACATACTGCGGGAACTCGACATCGAGGCCAAATCCACAACAAGCGGCTTGACCGAGGACGAGATCGACCGGGCCAGGAAACACCACCAGGAAAAGATGGACGCCCCGCAACCCGTTGAATCCCGCGCCGCGACCGGAGTCATCGTGCGCAAGCGGCGTCGGGACGTGCCCAAGAAGACCGCGGACGACACGCCGACCGCCGAAGCCGAGGCAACGCCGGCCGCCGAAGACCAATCCAACCAGGACGCCGAGCCCACCGAACGCCCCAAGCGCACCCGGGAACGCAAGAGCCAAGGCGCGGTCATCATCACTCCGGCGCGCATCATTGCCGAGCCGACGCCAGCCACCGAGGACGTCGCGCCACCCGAGCCCCGCGTGGAAGCCGAAATCCAGCCCGAGCCCCAGCCCGAAGCACCCGCGGAAGCGCCGATCGAGGCGGAGGTCGCGGAACAGCCCCAGCCCCAGGCCGCGGATGAAACGGCCGCGCCATCGACCGAGAGCGAGACCTCGACCGAGGACCACAAACAGGATCGCAAGAAGGGACGGAAAGCCAAACCCGCGCCCGCCCCTGTCCAGGTCAAGATCATTTCCCGGCCCAAGATCGTTGAATTTCCCGATACCCGCGCCGCCGATGGCACGCCCGTCCGGCCCATGGGCCCGGCGGCCCGTCCCGCCCCGCAGCGTCCGGGCGGCCCGGCCGGTCGCCCCGGCGGTGGCTTCCAGCGTCCGGCGGACGCCGGCCGTCCAGCTCCGGCACCAGCCCCGGCCACGGATTCACGCGGCAAAAAGAAAAAAGGCCGCCGCATGGTCGA
>RZYB01000082.1 GCA_009930495.1 Deltaproteobacteria bacterium | reverse complement strand
TGAACCCCCATGTCTTCTTTATTGGCAACGTGACCTTCCGATCCGGATTCAACCCATATTCATTTTCGAGGAAAACCATGACCACTGCCCAGGCTGTGAACGAAGAACCTCCCGATACCACGGACGACGAAGCGCTCCCTCCCCTTCCCTCCTCCGCATCCCCTGACCCGAATTTCTGGGCCGACCAGGCCGCATTTCTGAACACCCATTTTCCCGGCGCCACGCGCAAGGAATGGGACAACTGGCGCTGGCAGCTCAAGCACCGCGTCACTTCGACAGATGTCATGGCCCGCATCCTCGGCCAGGACTCTCCACCCAGGGCCGCAAGCCCCCTCCCGGCCGCCGTGACGCCGTATTACCTGTGGGTGGCCTCGCACAACGCCGCCGTGCGGCGGTGCGTGCTTCCGGACATCCGCGAAACCCAGATCCAGCCCTTTGAACGCCCCGATCCCCTGGGCGAGGAAGGGCACACGCCCGTGCCCGGCATCGTGCACCGCTACCCGGACCGGGTTCTGTTTCTGGTCACGGAATTCTGCTCGACCTACTGCCGCTACTGCACCCGTTCCCGATTGGTCGGCCGAAAAGGACGTCACGCGGACCTGAAATCGTGGCAGGCGGCCCTGGACTATATCCGCGTCCACACCGAAATCCGCGACGTGCTCATCTCCGGCGGCGATCCCCTGACCCTGCCGGGCATGAAACTGGAATGGCTTTTGTCCCAACTGCGCCGCATCGGACACGTGGAAATCCTGCGCATCGGCACCAAGGTTCCGGCCGTGCTCCCGCAGCGGATCACCCCGACCCTGACGCGCATGCTGCGCCGCTACCATCCACTGCTGATGAGTCTGCATTTCACCCATCCCGCCGAAATCACGCCCGAAACGGCCCAGGCATGCAGCCGTCTGGCCGACGCCGGCATTCCCCTGGGCAGCCAGACCGTGCTTTTGGCCGGCGTCAACGACGACGTGGACACCATGAAACGCCTCATGCACGGCCTGATCCGCAACCGGGTCCGGCCGTATTATCTCTACCAATGCGATCCCATCCCCGGATCGGGGCATTTCCGCACGCCCGTGAGCACCGGACTGGACATCATCCAGGGCCTGCGCGGCCACACCACGGGCTACTGCGTCCCGACCTATGTCATCGACGCCCCTGGCGGCGGGGGCAAAATCCCGCTTCAGCCCGGCTATGTCCTGGGCCAGGACGAGCTCGGTCTGGCCCTGCGTAACTACGAGGGCCGGATTTTCCACTATCCGGACCACCGGGAGGCCGCACAATGCGCATCGGCCTGACCTACGACCTCAAGGACGAATACCTGGCGGCCGGATTTTCCGCCGACGAGGTGGCGGAACTGGACTGCGCCGTGACCATCGACGGCATCGAAGTCGCCCTGACCGCCCAGGGCCACACCGTGGACCGGATCGGCAATGTGACCGGCCTGACCCGCTCCCTGGCCGAAGGCCGGAGATGGGATCTGGTTTTCAACATCGCCGAGGGCGTCCGGGGTCTGGGACGCGAAGCCCAGATCCCGGCCCTGCTCGACGCCTGGAACATCCCCTACACCTTCTCCGGTCCGGAGCTGCTGGCACTGACCCTGCACAAGGGCTGGACCAACGCCGTGATCCGGGCCCACGGCCTGCCCACGGCGGATTTCCGGATCGTGGCCGACCAGGACACGGCCGAAGGGGTCGATCTCCCCTTTCCGCTCTTCGTCAAGCCCGTGGCCGAAGGGTCGAGCAAGGGCGTCAGCGCCAAATCCCTGGTTTGCGACCGTACGCAGTTGCGCGAGGTCTGCGCCCAAATCCTGACCACCTACCGCCAGCCAGCCTTGGTCGAAACGTATCTGCCAGGGCGGGAGTTCACCGTTGGCCTGCTGGGCAGCGGGCAAAAGGCACGGGTTGTCGGGGTGCTTGAAGTCCGGACCACGGCCGAGGGCGACCGGGCCGCCTACACCTTCGCCAACAAGCAGGACTGGAAAAAGCGCGTCGCCTACGATCTGGCCACGGACGCCAAGGCTCAGGCCGCGGCCGATCTGGCCCTGGCCTCCTGGCGGGCCCTGGGCTGCCTGGACGCCGGACGCATCGACGTGCGTCTGGACGATCAGGGCGAAGCCCGTTTCGTCGAGGTCAACCCCCTGGCCGGACTCAACCCGGAAAGCTCGGACCTGCCCATCCTGTGCCGAAAAGTCGGCCTGGAATACGACAGGCTCATCACCCACATCGTGGATTCGGCCCGGATGCGCATGGTCTCGGGCCAGAGAGCGTCAGGCCATGCCTGAGCGCCCCCGAAAACCCTTTACCGGCCGGGTGGCCGTGGTCCGCGAAGCGGTCACGGCCCAGGCCGGCCCCGATGCCCAGGACACCCTGATTCAGGCCGAGGCCGTGTGCCGCGCCCTTTCCCGGGCCACCTGCGCGGAAATCGAACTCGGGGATTCCCTGCCCGCCCTGGAAACGGATCTGCGCCGCTTCGCCCCGGACGTGGTCTTCAACCTGGTCGAATCCCATGACGGCCAGACAACCCTGGCCTGCGTCGCGCCAGCCCTGTACCGCCGGCTCGGCCTGCCCTTCACCGGCAATGAGGAAGCCGCCCTGCTTCTGGCCGGAGACAAGGCCGCAGCGGCGCGGATCATGAACGCCAGCGGCATTTTGACCCCGCCCGGCCTGTGTCTTGGCGATGTATCGCGGGGCGGATTCCCCGGCCCGGGAACCTATATCGTCAAATCCCGCTTCGAGGACGCCTCCGTGGGCCTGGACGAAAACTGCGTGGTCGCGGTCCGCACCGCTTCGGAGCTGGTTCAGACCATGCGCGCGCTGGCTCCGGCCATGGGCGGAGACTGCGTGGCCGAAAAATACGTGGACGGTCGGGAATTCAACCTGGCCCTGCTCGGAGGGCCTGGAAAACGGGTGTGCGTGCTGCCCGTGGCCGAAATGCTGTTCGACCCGGCCATGGCCGGCCCGCGCATCCTGCACTACGCGGCCAAATGGCATGAGGGCTCCCCGGCCTGGGCCGCATCGAGCCGCGCCTTCGGCCTCGCGGACAACGACCTGATCCAGGGCATGATCCGCGCGGGTCTGCGCTGTTGGGATGTGTTCGGATTGGCCGGATACGCGCGCGTCGATTTCCGGGTGGCGGCATCGGGCGAAATCCATGTCATCGACATCAACCCCAACCCGTGCCTGTCGCCGGATGCCGGTTTCGCGGCCGCCGGCGAACGCTGCGGCATGGATTATGCCGAACTGATCGAAATCCTGGTGGCCGAAGCGCTGTGGCGACGTAGCGGCCGGCCACGCCGGGAGCTGCAATGAACGCCCCCGTCATCTTCCGCGAACAGGTTCGGGAAGCGGATTGCCAGGCCGTGCGGGACATCGTCGCGTCGAGCGGGTTTTTTTCGGCCGAGGAAATCGACGTGGCCGAGGAATTGGTGCGGGAAAATCTGCAAAAAGGCGAGGCCAGCGGATACCGATTCGTCCTGGCCGAAGACGCTTCTGGCCGGGTAATGGGCTATGCCTGCCACGGTCCCACCCCGTGCACCAGCCACACCCATGATCTCTACTGGATCGCGGTACGGGAGGAGTCCAGAGGGCGCGGACTCGGTCAGGCCCTGCTGCAACGGGTGGAAAAACGCCTGCGCGCCGGAGGCGGCGGCAAGCTCATCGCCGAAACCTCCTCGCGAGCGCAATACGCCCCGACCAGGGCATTCTACGTCCGTGCCGGATTCACGGCCGAGGCCCTCATTCGCGACTACTACGCGCCAGGCGAGGACATCGTCTATTTCACGAAACAGGTGGCATGACCGCGCCGGTCAGGATGGTCAGGCCAGAATGGCCCGGTGTAGGGCGACTTCCCGGCGCAGTTCCGGAACAACGGCCAGGACCGGATCCATGTCCCAGGACGCGGGCAGGCCGCGCAGCCAGAATCCGGGCGGATTGTCGGGATAAAAGGACAGGCCGGTCCGGGCGGCCACATGGTTTCCAATGCGCAACATGATGCCCAGATGATTTTCCGGACTGTCATCCAGGGCGTTGAAGCAATCGACAACCGCCTGGCCCATGAAGGCCGGAAAATACCATCGATCCAGCATGTACTTGCCGGCCAGACAGTGATCCACGCCCTGGAACATGTCGTGTTCCCTGGCCAGGAAAACATCCAGATCCGCTGGCGGACCATCCAGGAAAAGCCGTCTGAACGCGCCTGGAAAATTATGGTGCAGGACCAAAAAACCAATGTTGTGCAAGATGCCCAGCGTGGACAAATAATCATATTCCTCGTCGTCCAGCTCCAGGCGGTCCTGCAGGGCCACGCGCAGCTTGTCCATGGCCAGGGAAGCCGTCAGACTGTGCAGCCAGATGGCCCGCATGACGTGCTCCGTGTCCGGCCGCACATGGGCGAAGGCGTCGCGGATGACGGTGCGGTAAAAAATCTTCTTGATTTCGTTGCGACCCGTGCGCACCACGGCGTTTTCCAAGCGGGTTGTCGGACACAGTGGGGCCAGGAAGGGAGAGTTGGCAAAGGAGATGATTCGTCCGGTCAACGCCGGATCCAGCTTGATGACCGCGACGATGTCGTCCATGTCCGCCTCGGTGTCGTTCAACAACTGCACCAACTCGAAAGAAATCTGGCGCAGGGAAGGAAGGTCGAAATCCAATTCCCGAACGGGAAGCGGCAGGATCAAATCGGTCATTGAATATCCCGAGGCAAAAAGTTTCACGGGCGGCGTCACCCACGGCCCTGGTCCTATCCCAGGGTGGCGTAAAAATGAAGAGAGGCGCATGGCCGGGCCAGCTTTGACGCAATGGCCCGAAACCTATAGGTTCGGCCGCGCAAATTCCACGCCCGAGAGGTCTTCATGAAAACGCCCCTGCTCCTGTGCCTGCTCCTTCTGAGCCTGACCGCCCATGCCGGACAGACGCCGATCACGTCCACCCCGCCCGTGGCATCCCAGCCAGTCCACTCCCCGCCCTGCTCCCAGGAATACACGGGCCTGAGCACGGCCTACGGGCAGCTTTTGTCCTTTCGGGACGATCCGCTTTTTATCCGGCACGGATTCACGGCCAACTCTCCCCACGCGGACTGGCTGGACCATGTCCGCGACCTTGGCCGCAAACCCGGCTATTCCCAACAAGGTCCGCGACTCCTGGCCATGCTGGCCGTGGCCATCAGGCAACATGGCGCGACAAGCGACGTATCGCGGGATTTCACGTCCCAGCTGGAGCGGGAATTGCGGCGTCTGCGCGACTCCCGGGTGCGACCGACCCCAGCGCCCACCCCTGCCCCCGGCGCCACCCCTCCGATTTCCATTCTGTACACCGGCGACACCCAGGGCGTGCTCCTGCCCCAACCCGTGCATGATTCCAGCGTGGGCGGGCTGGCGCGCAGAGTGTCGCTTCTGGACAAACTCCGGACCGAAAACCCCGACATGGTCCTCCTTGACGCCGGCGACGCCTTTACCTCCACCAGCCAGCAGGCCGGGCGCAACAACGCCATCATGGTCGAAGCCATGAACCGCATGGGGTACGACGCCATGGGCCTTGGCCTCCACGACCTGACCATGGGCGCGGCCCACCTGCGCGAGCTGGTGGACCGGGCCAAATTTCCGGTTGTCTGCACCAATCTGAATTTTTCCGGTGGCGAAAACTGGATCAAATCCCACGCCCTGATCACTCGGGGCGACACGACCCTGGCCGTGTTGAGCCTGACGCCCAATCCATCCCGGTCGCCAATTCCCGGCGCCCGATTCGTGTCGCCCAAGGAAGCCTTGCTGCGCTTCGTGCCCGAGCTCAAGGCCCGGGATCGGCTGATCGTTGTTCTCAGCCAACTGCCCCAGGCCGAGACCGAGGCCGCCCTGAACGGCATCGACGACGTGGACGTGGTCATCGCCGATGCCAGGGGACACGCCACGACGACAACGCCGCGAATATTTCCGGCCATGGCCAAGGGGCTGGGCATGGGGCAAATCGACCTCGAGGCCGAAAACGGGACTCCGACCGCTCAGGCCATGCATCTGTTGGACGAAGCGGTGGCGGACGCCGGGGTGAACGAGACTCTTGATGCCTGGAAATAGGCCGGCCATTGCGCCGCGCTCCGAAAAAAGCGGCGATCGTGATTTTTCCGGAACCGGATGCGGGCATCGCCCCCACCCGGAGCAATGACCAGCCCGTGAAGGATGCGGCGGAAAGAAAAGCAACCGGACGTGGCGGCCCGCTTCGGCTTGGGCGGTCGGCAGCCCGGAAAGAAAAGACCAGGAATCAGAGCGGCGCCAAAACCCGGACCTTGGCTATCAACTCCGAGCTGTCGTACGATTTGACCACATAGGCGTCGGCGGCCACGGACTTCATGTCAAAACGAAAACTGTCATAGGCCGTGCTCAAAATAACGGGCAGCTTGGGATGCTTTTGACGGATGGTCTGGAGCAGGTCCAGGCCGGACTTCCCGCCCAGTTTGATGTCCAGGATGATCAAATCCGGCTTGTGCTCGGCCACGAGAGCCAGAGGATTCACCGAGCCGTCGGAACCCACGACCACGTATCCCTGCTGTTGCAACTCCTCGGTATACAGCATGCGCACATGCGCTTCGTCGTCGATGATCAAAATGGTTTTCATGGGGGCCTCCTCGCGTTTCCCTTGGGACTTAACAAACATTTGTCGGTTTTGAAAAGGATTCCCCGACCCTGACTTGAAAAAACACCCCGCGCCACCCCGACCGGCCACCGGACCGCCCTTTCCATGGCACTGGCCAAGAGGTCCTGCTTCAGGGTATTCATCCCCGTGATCGTCCCACCTCATGCCAGGATACCCGGATGCCCGAACCAGACCACAAACTGTGCTCCTACCCCTTTGTCTCCCTCTGCCTGGTGGCTCTGTTCGGGTTCGGAAACATCGCCGTGTTCTACGGCTTTCATCCCTACCTGCTGTCCATCGGAATCGCGCCGTTCTGGGCAGGTTGGCTGCTGGCCCTGGAGCCCCTGGCCGCGTTGGTCCTGCGCCCGGTCATCAGTCCCTGGCTTGGCGCGGGCAACGCCCTGCCGGTCATGCGCGCCAGCCTGGTCCTCATCGGTCTGTCCCTGCTGGCCTATCCCCTGGCCCAGACAACGCCCCTGCTCGCGGCGTTGCGCGTTGTTCACGGGGCGGCCTTCGTGGCCCTGGTCTCGGCCACCACGGCCCTGCTCGTGCATTTCGTGCCGCCGCGAAAAAGCGGCCAGGCTTTTGGCCTGTTTTCCCTGACCACCCAACTGCCCTTCGCCCTCATGCCGCCCCTGACGGAATTTCTGCTGGGCCATGTTGCAAACGCGGCCCAGGCCTATGCCTGGATGGCGCTCATGATCCTGCCCGCCCTGGGGCTTCTGATCCCGCTTGGCCCCGTGGCGCGGGGACTTGCCGCCCACGCCCGGGACAACGCCCGCCCGGGGCCGGCGGACATCGGTCAGGCCCTGAACCGGGACGGCGTGTCCCGGATGCTCGGGGCCAGCCTGCTCGTGTTTCTGGGCTCCACCCTGCTCTTTTTCTTTATGAAGGATGTGGGCACGCGGCTGGGTCTGACCAACGCCGGCCTTTTTTTCACCGTGTCCACGGGCGCGACCATTCTTGTCCGGGCCGGAGGCAGCGCCCTGTTCGACCGCCTGAACAAACGCCGGACCCTCGGCACGGCCCTGCTGCTTCTGGCGACATGCCAAGCCGCTTTCGGCCTGGTGCGCACCCCGTTCGCCTTCCTGGCCGTGGCCGCCGTGTTCGGGGGCTGCATGGGCGTGGCCCTGCCCCTGGTCCAGTCCCTGCTGTTTCTCACGGCCGATCCATCCAGACGCGGCCTGACCGCCAATCTCATGCTCTCGACCATGGACGTGGGCTACGTCCTTGGACCCTGGGCGGGCGGAATGATTCTGGCCGCCGGTCTGTCTCACGCCGCCCTGTTCGGCCTGGCCGCCGTCATGAGCCTGGGAGCCTGCGGCCTGATCGCATGCACCAGCCTCGAACACCCATAACCCACAGGAAATCCCCATGCCCCGCACACGACAGGAATGCCTGGACTGGCTCCGCGCCAACCCCAAGGACATCGAATCCGGACAAAATGTCGAAATCGGCCTGTTTCGGCCCGAGGACGCAGAAGGCGTGGCCCGACTTTATTTCGCCATCTACGGCGACAATTTCCCCATGGATTATGTCTATGATCCCGAACAGATCGCGGCCGCCAATGCCGGGCCGGACCTGTATCACTTCGTGGGCCGTACGCCGCGCGGCGAGGTGGTCGGGGTTTCGGCTCTGTTCCGGATCGCGCCCAATCCCAAAATCATGGAGAGCGGCGGGCTGATGATCCTGCCGGAATATCGGGGCGGATTTTTGGTCATGAACCTGTCCAAGATCACCCTGGACATCGTGCCAGAGAAACAGAACCTTGCCGCGGTATTCGCCCAAAGCGTGTGCGACCATCTCATGACCCAGAAGTTGGCCCGGCGTTTCGGCTACCATCAATTCGCCCTGGAACTCGAAGCCATGCCGCCACGGCCCGAGGGCAGCATCGACGGCGTCGGCGGGCGGATTTCCCTGTTGAACGAACTGCGCATCTACCGCGACGCCCCGCACGCGGTGCATCTTCCCGCGTGTCACGCGGAGTTCATGGGCGCGGCCTATGCGCAGTGGGGACTCGCGCGGGAATTTCATGACGGCAAACCCCCGGAGGGAGCGACCCAAAGCGAGGTCCAACGCATGGACACCGCAGCCCTGGTCAAACTCCTTGTCGCCGCGCCGGGCGCGGACCTGGCCGAGGCCATCGAAGCCTTCGAGGCGGGGCATCCCGGTCGCCATGCCTATCACCTGCACCTGCCCCTGGCCCACGCCGGAACACCGGCCGCCGTGGAAACAGCCAGAAAACACGGCTACTTTTACGGCGGAGTGCTGCCGATGTGGACCGGGACGGATGTCTTGATGCTGCAAAAGCTGGCCGTTGCCCCGGATTTTTCCCTGCCCCGGCTGCTTTCGGACAAGGCCAGGGAACTCATGGCCTATATCCAGACCGACTGGGCGGCCGTAGGCCGATAACCAAAAATGCCGGGCGCCCCGGCCCTTATGCGTTCAGGCGTTTTTCGAAATCAGCGAGGGTTTTGAGTTCGCAGGCGTCTTTTTCGGAAATGGAAATCTGGAAACGGTCCGCGATGGCCAGCAATATGGCCGGGTAGTCCACGGAATCCACGCCCTGCTTGAACAGGGGCAGGTCGGGTTTGAGGGCCGCGACAACATCCGGATCAACCCCGGCGTTCACAAACAGATCAAGCAGATCCTGGCGGGTGACAGTCATGGTCTTCTCCAATTTTCAAGGTTTGGCGGAGCGTTAGCGCCGCAGTTTGTGTCGTTGGATCTTGCCGGTGGCCGTGCGCGGCAGATCGGCCAAAAATTCCACCCTGACCGGCACCATGTGCTTGGGCAGATGGGCCCGGACATGCCGACGCAGCTCCTGGGCCAGGCCGGGGTCGGGCTCGACGCCGGACGCGGGCACGACATGGGCCGCCGGATAGACCAGACCGTGCAGGATCAAGGCGGCCACTCCGCACTCGGCCACGGCCGGGTGGGCCTGCAGACAATCTTCCACCAAAACCGGCGAAACCCAGACCCCGCCCGTCTTGATCATGTCATCTGCCCGGCCCTGATAACGATAAAATCCGTTCTCTTCCACGCAAAGGTCGCCGGTTTCAAGCCACCCTCCGGGCAGCATGGCCTTGGCCGTGGATTCGGGTCTGTTCCAATACTTCGTGGCCACGCCCGGTCCGCGCACCCGCAACCTTCCCGAACGTCCTGGCTCCACACCCGCCCCGCTTTCGTCCACGAGACGGACCTCATATCCGGGCACGGCGCATCCCAGCGTTCCCGACCGGATCGCGCCGGGCCGGTTGGACAGAAAGACAAAGGCCGATTCGGTGGAACCCAGACCATCGAGCACGTCCAGCCCAAGCCAGTCCCGCAGGGCCGTGCCGACCGGAGCGGGCATGGCCTCGCCCGCCGAATAGCACAGGCGCAGGGAGGACAAATTTTCCTGGCCCGAACGGGCGCGCAGCAAGGACTGATACACCGTGGGCACGGAGAAAAAAGCGTTGACCCCATGCCGGGCGATGAGCGCCATGAGGACATCGGGATCCGGTGGACCGGGATGCAGAACCAGGGTCGCGCCCAGGCCCAGGGCCAGTCCGATCTGGGCGCCCAGACCATAGGCAAAGGAAATTTTGCTCGATGACAAAAAAACGTCGTTCGCGGCGTCCCCGAGCACGGCCGGCGCAAAAACACGGGCCTGCATGGCCAGATCGTCGTGGCTGTGGGGCACGCCCTTGGGCTTGCCCGTGGACCCGGAGGTGTAGAGCATGAAACCGGGCGCGTCGCCGCCGGGGGCAAAGACCGCCTCGGCTTCGGGCAGATTTCGGGCTGGCTCTGCCAGATCGGTCGTAAGGACAGCGCCATCCCAGTTTGTTCCGTGATCCCGCCCCGCGTCCAGCACCAACAGCTTCAAAGCCGCATCATGCAGGATGAACTCGCGGTCCGCCAGACTGGCCCGCTCGTTGATGGGCGTGGCCACGGCCCCGACCGCAAGGGCGGCCAGAAACCAAGACACCAGGGCCGGACTGTCCGGCAGCAACAGGGCCACCCGGTCTCCCGGAGTCACGTTCCGCCGCCGCAACTCGGCGGCCAGCGCATGGACATTCCGGGCCAGCCGCGCGTAGTCCAGACGCGTTTCTTCAAAAATGATGGCCGTCTTGCCGGGATGACGACGGAGGGCGTCATCCAAAACGCAAAAGGCGAAGTTGGCAGGCATGAATCCTCCTCATTTCCTGGGCACGGGATGCAGGGTTCCCTTGCCCGGATAGCCGTGGTCGTATTGAACATTGTCGCCCGGTTTCTCGAAATAGCCGTCACGCACGATTTCCGCCGGCCCCAAGTCCAAAATCTCGCTGACCGTGACGAAGCGCCAGCCCTGGTCCAGCAGCGCGTCCACGAAAAACGGAACAATATCCTGGGTCAACTTGGGCACGGCATTGGCGTGCATAAGCACGATGGACCCCGGCCTGACCTGTCCGGCGGCACGGGCCGCGATCTCGGCGGCCGAGCCATCGCCGCCCTCGCCCAGCACGTCCCATTGGATGATGGGCAGACCCATGCGGGCGAGATACCCGATGGTGGCCGGGGCGTTACGGCCGTAGGGCAGCCGGAACACGGCCATGCATACGGGCACGTGGGCCATCTCGGCCGCCATTCCCCGCGTCCCGGCCCGCGAGGCCAACTCCTCGCGCAAAAATTCGTACTGGGCCTGGGTCCAAAGGACTTGCTCACGGGTTTCCGCTTCGTCCATGAGGGCCAGATTGGCGTGGGTCCAGGAATGGTTACCCAGCTCGAAGAGTGGATCGGCCATGAGCTGCATGGCTTTTTCGGGGTGAGAACGCATCCACTTGCCGCCGGCGAAAAATGTGGC
>RZYB01000081.1 GCA_009930495.1 Deltaproteobacteria bacterium | reverse complement strand
ACGATCAGGCCGACGGTCGAAAAGGTCGCCCCCGTATCGACCACGGCCAGTCCCGTGACGCAGGTGGCGGAGACCGAGGTGAACATGGCGTCCAGCCAGGAAATGGGCGTGTCGTTCAGGCTCACGGACAGATGAAGCAGCGCGCCGCCCAGAACGATGACCAGGATGAAAAAATACACCGGCAAAAAGGCGGGCGAAATGAATTTCGCGGCATGGGTGTTCATGAATACCCCTTATTCCAGGGCGGCGGACAGCAGCGCCTTGGTGTACGGCTGCGAAGGACGGGCAAAAATGGTTTCCGTGTCCCCCTGCTCCACGATGCGGCCGTCCTTCATGATCAGCACCCGATGACACAGGGCCCGGACCAGGGCCAGATCATGCGTGATGAACAGATAGGTCAGGCCGAAGCGGGCGCGCAAATCGCGCAGCAGCTCGACGATCTGGAACTGCACGGTACGGTCCAGGGCCGAGGTCGGCTCGTCCAGGACCACGAATTTGGGCCGCAGGATAAGCGCCCTGGCGATGCTGATCCGCTGGCGCTGGCCGCCGGAAAATTCGTGCGGGTAACGATGCATGGCGTCGGGGTCAAGCTCCACGGCGGCCAGGATCTCGCTGATGCGCGCCTCGCGCTCCGTGCCACGGGCCAGGCCGTGGGCGTCCAGACCCTCGGCCACGATGCGCCCCACGGTCATGCGCGGGCTGAGACTACCGTACGGGTCCTGGAAGACAATCTGAAAATTCCGGCGCAACGCGCGCAACGCGCCCTCGCGCAGACCGGCAAGGGGCTGCCCGTCAAAAAGAACGTCCCCCTCGCTTGGCAGCAGGCGCAACAGGGCCAGACCCAGGGTGGTCTTGCCCGAGCCGCTTTCCCCGACCACGCCCAGGGATTCGCCCCGGCGGATGGTCAGGTCCACGTCGGTCACGGCCTTGACGTGGCCCGTGGGCCGGCCCATCAGGGTTCTGCCCACCGGAAACCAGACCCGGACGCCGCGCGCGGCCAGCAGTGTTTCGGCCGGCTCGGCCAGGGGTTCGGGACGGCCAGCGGGCGCGCTGGACAGGAGGGTGCGCGTGTACGGATGGCTTGGGCTTTTGAAAATGCGCTCGCGCGGCCCGCTCTCCACGATTTCCCCGGCGCGCATGACATGAACCGTGTCGGCCATGTGCCGGACCACGCCCAGATCGTGGGAAATAAGCAGAATGGCCATGCCCAGCCGGGTCTGCAAATCCTTCAAAAGCGCCAGGACCTGGGCCTGGATGGTCACGTCCAGGGCCGTGGTCGGCTCGTCGGCGATGAGCAGTGACGGATCATTGGCCAGGGCCATGGCGATCATGACCCGCTGCCGCTGGCCGCCGGAAAGCTGATGCGGAAAACTGGCCAGACGGCTTTCCGGCTCTGGAAGCCCCACCAGGCGCAGCAGCTCCAGGGTCCGCTCCCGCGCGCTGACGCCGGGCCGGTGCAGGGCCACGCTCTCGGCGATCTGGCGACCGACGGGATGAAGCGGATTGAGCGAGGTCATGGGCTCCTGAAAAATCATGCCCACCCGGCCGCCGCGCACCGCGCGCAATTCGGTCTCGGACACCGCGCCCAGATTCCTGCCCTCGAAAAATACATCGCCGCGTACCTCTGCCTGGTCCGGCAGCAGGCGCAGCACGGACAGGGCGGTCACGGACTTGCCCGATCCGCTTTCCCCGACCAGGGCGCAGGTCTGGCCGCGTTCAATGCTCAGGCCGACGCCGCGCACGGCCTGGACGATACGGCCCTCGACACGAAAATCCACGGTCAGATTCTCGATGCGCAAAAGGGAATCAGTTGCCGTGGCGGGGATCAAAGGCATCGCGCACTCCTTCTCCGATAAAGACCAAAAGGCTCAGAAGCAGCCCCAGCGCCACGAAGGCCGACAGCCCCAGCCACGGGGCCTGGAGGTTGTTCTTGCCCTGGGCCAGCAGCTCGCCCAGGGACGGCGAACCCGGCGGCAGCCCGAAGCCCAGGAAGTCGAGGGAGGTCAGCGTGGTAATGGACCCGCCGACGATAAACGGCATGAAGGTGATGGTCGCGATCATGGCGTTGGGCAGGATGTGGCGGAACATGATGACCCGATCCGGCAGGCCCAGGGCCTTGGCCGCGCGCACGTATTCCAGGTTGCGGCCGCGCAAAAACTCCGCCCGGACCACGTCCACCAGTCCGGTCCAGGAAAAAAGCAGGGTCACGCCCAAAAGCCACCAAAACCCCGGCGTGACCAGGGAGGCCAGGATGATGAGGATAAACAGACCCGGCATGCCGGACCAGATTTCCAGCACCCGCTGCCCGGCCAGATCGACGACGCCGCCGTAATACCCCTGCACCGCGCCCACGGTCACGCCGATGGCCGAGCTGCCCAGGGTCAGGGCCAGGCCGAAGAGCACGGACAACCGCACGCCATAGATAATCCGGGCCAGCACGTCCCGGCCCTGGTCGTCGGTGCCGAGCCAGTTCTCGGTCGAGGGCGGAGCCGGGGCCGGCACGGGCAGGGCGTAGTTGATGGTCCGATAATTGTAGCGAATGGGCGGCCAGAGCATCCAGCCCTTGGCCCGGATCAGGTCCTGGACATAGGGGTCGCGGTAGGCGGCCTCGGTCTCGAAATCCCCGCCGAACACGGTTTCCGGGTAGGCGTTCACAACCGGGGCGTAGAACGCGCCGTCGAAATAAACCAGAAGCGGCCGGTCGTTGGCGATGAATTCCGCGCCCAGGCTGGACACAAAAAGGACAAGAAAAATCCACAAGGACCAAAACGCGCGCCGATTGGCGCGAAAGGCGCGCAGGCGGCGACGGGTGATGGGATTCATGACTGCCTCCGGCCGCTGAAATCGATGCGCGGGTCCACCAGCATGTAGGTCAGGTCGGACAGAAGCTTGGTCACCAGACCGATCAGGGTAAAAATGTACAGAGAGCCGAACATGACCGGATAGTCGCGGCCGATGGTCGCCTCGAAGCCCAAGAGGCCCAGGCCGTCCAGGGAAAAAATGACCTCGATCAGAAGCGAGCCGGTGAAAAACATGGAGATAAACGCCGACGGAAATCCGGCGATGATGAGCAGCATGGCGTTACGGAAAACATGGCCGTACAGGACGCGGGATTCGCTCAGGCCCTTGGCCCTGGCCGTGAGCACGTACTGCTTGCCGATCTCGTCCAGAAAGGAATTCTTGGTCAGCATGGTCAGGGTGGCGAACCCGCCGATGACCAGGGCCGACACCGGCAGCACCAGATGCCAGAAATAGTCCGTGATCTTGTGCCACAAGGAAAAATCGTCCCAGCCGGGCGACGTCAGACCGCGCAGGGGAAACCAGTTGAAATAGCTGCCGCCGGCAAAAAGCACCACGAGCAGGATGGCGAAAAGAAAAACCGGAATGGCGTTGCCGACGATCATGGCCGTGCTGGTCCAGACATCGAAGCGCGAGCCGTGACGCACGGCCTTGGCGATGCCCAGCGGTATGGACAGCGTGTAAATGACAAGCGTGCTCCACAGGCCCAGGGACAGGGACACCGGTATCTTTTCGGCAATGAGCCGTGTGACCGGCTTGCTGCGAAAAAAGCTCTCGCCCAGATCGAAGGTGGCGTAGCTCTTGAGCATGGCCAGATAGCGCTCCCACAGGGGCTTGTCGAAGCCGTACATGCGCTCGATGCGGTCCACGAGCCGCGGGTCCAGCCCCTGGGCCCCGCGATAGGCGGACGAGGACGAGCCCTCGGACCGGGCCGCGTCCGCGCCCGGGCCGCTGACCCTGGCCGCGGCGGCCACGTCCAGCCCCTGCAGGTGGGCGATCATCTGCTCCACGGGTCCGCCGGGCGCGGCCTGGATGATGAAAAAATTGAGCGTCAGGATGCCCAGCACGGTGGGCACGATGAGGGCCAGACGCCGCAGAATGTAGGCCAGCATTACTTGAGCCCCAGCCCCCGCCGCCGGGCCGCCAAATCCTGGTCCTTGGCCGGATCGACCCACCATGACTGAAAATCCAGGCCATAGTCGGCCGTCTTGTCCGGCCGGCCGAATTTGTCCCAATAGGCCACGCGCCAGGACGTGACGTGCCAATGCGGGATGACGTACCATCCCCACAACAGGGCCCGGTCCAGGGCCTTGCAGCGCAGGATGAGGCTTGGCCGGTCCGGCGCGGTCACGACCATATCGACCAGGGCGTCGATGGCCGGACTCTTGATGCCGCAATAATTGCGCGAACCCGGCATGTCGGCCGAGGCCGAATGCCAGAAGGAGCGCTGTTCGCTTCCCGGCGACAAGGACTGGCCGAAGCTGCCGACGATCATGTCGAAATCAAAGGTATTAAGCCGCTCCAGATACTGGGAGGTGTCGACCATGCGTACCCGCATCGTGATGCCCAACCGGGCCAGATTGCGCTGAAACGGCAGCACCACGCGCTCGAAATCCGCCTGCACCAAAAGCATCTCGAACTCGAACGGCCGGCCATTCTTGATCAGCCTGCCGTTTTCCACCGCCCAACCGGCCTGACGCAACAAATCGGCGGCCACGCGCAGGTTCTCGCGGATGTTGCCGGAGCCATCGCTCTCGGGCAGGGCGAACGCCTGGGTCGAAACCTCACGTGGCAGATCAAGCGGCGCGAGCAACGCCTGTTCCTCGGCCGAAGGCGCGCCGGACGACGCCATGTCGGAATTGGAGAAAAAACTCCTGGAGCGCGTGTACTGGGAATAAAACAGGTTCTTGTTGCTCCACTCGAAATCAAAGGCAAAATTCAGAGCCTGCCGTACGCGCAAATCAGCGAACAGCTCCCGTCGGGTGTTGAAAATAAATCCCTGCATGCCCTGGGAGAGCTTGTGCGGAATGTTTTCGGTATGGATCAGACCCCTGTCCACGGCCGGGCCGGTGTAGCCCGTGGCCCACTGCTTGGAATTGAACTCCTGCCGGTAATCGTATTCCCCGGCCTTGAACGCCTCCAGGGTCACGGTCAGGTCGCGGTAATAATCATAGGTGATGGTGTCGAAGTTGTGGCGGCCCGTGTTCACGGGCAGATCCCGGCCCCAGTAGTTCGGATCGCGTTCAAAGGTCAGACGCTGGCCGGCCTTGAACTCCTTGATGCGGTACGGACCGCTGCCCGGGGGAATATCCAGGCTGGAAGCCGCGAAATCCCGACCCTTCCAAAAGGCTTCGGGCAGAACAGGAATCTGGCCCAGGATAAGGGGCAACTCCCGACTGGCCTCGGGCTTGAGAAAAAACGTCACCTCGCGGGGAGCCGTCGCCTCCACCCGGTCCACGTCGGCATAATACTGGGCATAGAGCGGACTGCCCTGGGCGACCAGGGTATTGAAGGTAAAGATCACGTCCGAGGCCAGGATGGGGCTGCCGTCGTGGAACCGGGCCGCCTCGCGCAACCGGAACCTCACGAAGGACCGATCCGGGGCCACGTCCATGGTCTCGGCCACCAGACCGTATTCGGTGAAGGGTTCGTCCAGGGCCTGCTGGGTCAGGGTGTCGAACAACAGGCCCAGACCGTCGGCGGAATTGCCCTTGACGATAAACGGATTGAAGCTGTCGAAGGTGCCGGTGGCCGCCAGACGGACATGGCCGCCCTTGGGCGCGTCGGGCCGTACATAGTCGAAATGGGTAAAATCAGGCGCATATTTGGGAACGCCGTTCATGGCCAAGGCGTGGAGTCCCTCGGCCCAAACAGGCTGACCGATGCCCAAAAGAAGAACAAAAAGAAGAAGATGCTTCATACTGAACCTGCCTTGGAACGATTTTGCGCTCTTGTAGCCGCCACTGCCCGGAGCGTCAAACCGGCGTGGGAATGGATGCGAACCGAAGTTGTCGAAAATCGATTTTCCCTTTTTAGGCGTATTGACGCCCCACCGCTTTCGGACCTATCCACAAACGCGTTGAATGCTCAACCAAGGCAGGCGCAACCCGCCGTCAAACCACAAGAAAATCAGGACTGCCCATGAAAGCCCCACTTCGCGTCGAAAAGATCGGCGGCACATCCATGTCCCGTTTCCCGGAGATCATCGACAACATCATTTTGCGAAACCCCGATGACATATACGGCCGCATCTACGTGGTCTCGGCCTACGGCGGGATCACCAACGAACTCCTGGAGCACAAGAAGACCGGCCAGCCCGGCATCTACCAGCTTTTCCGGGACCAGGAAAACTACCCGAAAAAAATGCTGGCCCTGCGCTACCGTCTGTACGAGCTGAACAAAACCTTCGTGCCGGCCGGACTGGACCTGGAGGAGGCCAACGACTTCGTCGGCGACCACATCGACCAGTCCATCAACATTCTGCGCAGCATGGATAATGTCATGGCCTCGGGCTATATCTCGCGCGGGGCGTTGCTGCTGGCGGCGCGGGAATTGTTGGCGTCGTTGGGAGAGATGCAAAGCGCGTTCAACGCCGCCAACATCCTTCAGAACAGAGGGTACAGCGCCACGTTCGTCGACCTGAGCGGCTGGGACGACAGCCGGCAACTGACCATCGACGAACGCATCAAGGACAGCTTTGCCGGCATCGACCCGTTTTCCACCATCTGTTTCGCCACGGGCTACACCAAGGGCACCGAGGGCATCATGCGCGAATTCGACCGGGGCTATTCCGAGGTGACCTTTTCCAAGGTCGCGGTTCTCCTGGGCGCGAGCGAGGCCATCATCCACAAGGAATACCATCTCTGCTCCGGCGACCCCGTGCTCATCGGCGAGGACAAAATCCATCCGGTCTGCAACACCAATTTCGACGTGGCCGACCAACTGGCCGATGTCGGCATGGAGGCCATCCACCCCAAGGCGTCCAAGCCCCTGGAAATCAACAACATCCCCATCCGCATCAAAAACGCCTTCGATCCCGGCCACAGTGGCACCCTGATCACCAAGGACTTCATCGCGCCCGAATCCATGGTCGAAATCGTCACCGGGTCGGACAAGGTGACCTGTCTTGAGGTCCACGACACGCGCATGGTCGGCGAGGTCGGCTTCGATCTGCGCATCATGCAGATTCTGGCCAACCACGACATTTCCTACATCAGCAAGGCAACCAACGCCAACACCATCGGCATGATCCTGAACGACCGGGACTGCACCGAGGCCGTGCTCACGGAACTTGGGGAAAAATTCGAACAAATCACCACGCGGAAAGTGGCCATTGTCTGCGCCATCGGCTCCAACATCGCCCAGCCCGGCATCCTGGCCAAGGCCGCCCAGGCCCTGGCCACCGACGGCATCAACATCCTGGCCGTGTCCCAGACCGCCCGCCAGACCAACATGCTCTTCGTGGTCGATCGCGCCCAGTTCGCCGCCGCCCAGAAAGCCCTGCACGCCGCCCTGTGCATGACGCGACCGCGCCCCTGCGCCTGCTAACAACTCTTCCGCCGTTCACGGGGGCCGACCGGCCCCCGTTTCCTTGCCCCGCCCCCTGGCTCCTTTCCCGGACCATCTTGAACCCGCATCCTCTTGGCGTCATCCCGGACGCTCCATCGAACCGCCCCGAACAGTCGCGCGTGTTCCATGCAACACCATCCCGAAACGCCACTTCTCGCGAAGCACAAACGATACTTCAAAAATTATATACAAAAAGTAACACATAGTTTATATTCATAACACGGAAACATCGTATTTACCGCACGAATAGTGGCCCGCCCACAATATTCAAAAAACTGATATGTACCGCTTTTTTTTGGGAAATCCTATTGACCCGAAATAATTCCCAATGCTATGCGTCATGCAATTCAGTATTCAGTCTTTGGAATACAGCGTGGAGGCCATGACTTCCCGGCATTTCCCGCCGCCAAGTCACTTTATTCATACACGGATGGAGGTGTGTTATGAAGTTTTCCGTAGGTTTAGGCAAACCAGGAGCCGAGGAACGGCTGGTCAAAAGTGGAATCTCCCGTCGAGATTTCATGAAGTTCTGTACCACCATCGCCGCGGTCATGGGCATGGAAGCATCATTCGCCAACAAAATCGCCCTCGCCCTGACGTCACCGCAGCGCCCATCGGTGGTCTGGCTGCACAACGCGGAATGCACGGGTTGCTCGGAGTCCATTCTGCGCGCCGTGCGTCCATTCATCGATGACCTTATCCTGGACACAATAAGCCTAGACTACCATGAAACGATCATGGCCGCCGCTGGTCACAAGGCGGAAGAAGCCCTGCATCAAGCCGTCAACGCGCCCAACGGCTTTCTCTGTGTCGTCGAAGGTGGCATCCCGACCAAGGACAACGGCATCTACGGCAAGGTCGCCGGCCGGACCATGCTGGAAATCTGCTCGGAAATCGTACCCAAGGCCAAGGCGACCATCGCCTACGGCACCTGCGCCACCTATGGCGGAGTCCAGGCGGCCAAACCCAACCCAACCGGAACCAAGGGCGTCAACGACGCGTTGAAGGATCTGGGCGTCAATGCCGTGAACATCCCCGGCTGTCCGCCCAACCCGTACAATCTGGTGGGCACCATCGTGCACCTTCTGACGCACAATCTGGCCATCCCGGACATGGACGATATCAACCGACCGCTGATGTTCTACGGCGAAACCGTCCACGAAAACTGCCCTCGTCTGGCCCATTACGAAGCCGGCGAGTTCGCCCCCTCCTTTGATTCCGAGGAAGCCCGCAAAGGCTGGTGTCTATATCAGCTCGGCTGCAAGGGTCCAACCACGTACAACAACTGCCCCAAGGTCAAATTCAATCAAACCAACTGGCCAGTCGAAGCCGGCCACCCCTGCATCGGCTGCAGCGAACCCGATTTTTGGGACACGGCTTCGCCCTTCTACGAAGAATCCTAGTAGCCCGGCACGCGTTAGACCCAACCCTTACTGAATCACGAGGAGAAAAATATGTCCGGTTGCAAATCCAGCCAAGCCCCGGGTGTCGTTGCCACCCCCATGAAAAAATCCTTCAAGGGCCCCATCATCGTGGACCCCGTGACCCGCATCGAGGGTCATCTGAAAATCGAAGTCGAGGTGGACCAGGGCAAGGTCACCAACGTCTGGTCCAGCTCCCAGCTCTTCCGTGGGCTGGAGCTCATTCTCAAGGGCCGCGACCCGCGCGACGCCCAGCATTTCACCCAGCGGTCCTGCGGCGTGTGCACCTATACCCACGCCCTGGCATCCACCCGCTGCGTGGACAACGCCGTGGGCGTGGACAAAAATCTGCCCGACAACGCCCGACTCATCCGTAATCTGGTCCTGGCCGCGCAGTATCTGCATGACCACATCGTGCATTTCTATCATCTGCACGCCCTGGACTGGGTGGACGTGACCGGCGCCCTGGCCGCCGACCCCAAGAAGGCCGCATCCATCGCCAACTCCATTTCCCCCCGCCAGACCAAGGCCGAGGACTTGAAGGCGGTGCAGGACAAGGTCAAGGGGCTGGTCGACTCCGGGCAGCTCGGCATCTTCACCAACGCCTACTTCCTGGGCGGGCACGACGCCTATTATCTGCCGCCCGAGGTCAACCTCATCGCCACGGCCCATTATCTGGAAGCCCTGCATCTGCAGGTCAAGGCGGCGCGGGCCATGGCCGTTTTCGGCGCCAAGAACCCGCACACCCAGTTCACCGTGGTCGGCGGCGTGACCTGCTACGACGGTCTGACCGACAAACGTATCAATGAATTCACCGAACTCTTCAAGGAAACCCAACAGTTCGTCGACGAATGCTACATTCCCGATCTGTTGGCCGTGGCGTCCTACTACAAGGATTGGGCCGGCATCGGCGGCACCACCAATTTCCTGACCTTCGGCGAATATCCATATGTGGAAAGCGACCTGAACAGCCGCTGGCTGCCGGCCGGCGTGATCTACAACCGCAATATCGGCAAGGTCGAAGCCTTCGATCCCAAGCTGATCACCGAACACGTCCGCCACAGCTGGTACAAGGGCGACAAGGATTACCATCCCTACAAGGGCGTCACGGAACCGCAGTACACCAGCTACGAGGACCGGGACCGCTACTCCTGGATGAAGGCCCCTCGGTACAACAAAGCCTCCGTGGAAACCGGCCCCCTGGCCTCGATGCTCATCGCCTACGGCAAGGGACATCCGGAAGTGAAAAAGCTCGTGGATTATGTCCTGAACCATCTCGGAGTCGGGCCGGAAGCCCTCTTCTCCACCCTGGGCCGCACGGCCGCGCGCGGCATCGAAACCAAGGTCGTGGCCGACAAGATGGTGGAATGGATCAATGAGCTGACCGAAAACGTCAAAAGCGGCAACACCAAGATCTATCAGGAATGGAAGATGCCCGACGAGGCCGAGGGCGTCGGCTATGTGACCGCGCCACGCGGGGCGCTCAGCCATTGGATCAGGATCAAGGGCGGCAAGATCGAAAACTTCCAGCTGGTCGTGCCCTCCACCTGGAACCTCGGACCACGCTGCGCCGAAGGCAAGCTCTCGGCCGTGGAAGAGGCCCTGGTCGGCACGCCCATCGCCGATCCGGAGCGCCCGGTGGAAATCCTCAGAACCGTGCATTCCTACGACCCGTGCATCGCCTGCGGCGTACACGTCATCGATTCCCGGACCAATCAGGTCCGCAAGTTCAAAGTCATGTAACTCGCGCCGGGGCCCTTCGGGGCCCCGTTTGCTTGAGCCGGACAAACACTTCAGATACCATCGGCATATCGTTGCACCCGTAACAGGAATATCTTCATGACCGACTCGGACAAACGCATTCTCGTTCTTGGCGTTGGCAACATTCTTTTCACTGATGAAGGCATTGGCGTGCGTTGCGTGGAAGAGCTGCAAAACCGCTTCACCTGCTCGGACAACGTCACGCTCATGGACGGCGGCACCCTGGGCTCCAAGCTCATGGGCCCCATCATGGACTCGGACTATCTCATTGTCGTTGATGCTGTTCTCTGTGATGACGCGCCAGGATCGGTCTATCGCCTTCTGGGCGAGGACCTTCGCAAGGGACTGGCCTTCCGAAATTCCATGCATCAAACCGATCTGGTGGACACCCTCGGCATGTGCGGATTGGTTGGAAACCGTCCCGAGGCCGTCATCATCGGCATGGAGCCGTTTGATTATCAGTCCATGGCTCTTGAACTCTCGCCCACGGCCCAAAAAGCCATGCCAGCCATGATCAAGGCCGTTCTGGCGGAAATCACGACCGCCGGCGGAACCTGCACCCCAAACTAAGGAGCACGACTATGTGTCTGGCCATTCCCGCCAAAATCGAATCCATCACCACCGGCGTCGCCCAGTGCCGGGTCGGCGAAGGCGACACCTTTATCAGTGCGTCGATGCTTCTCCTGGATGAGGCCGCGACCATCGGCGATTATGTCATCATCCATGCTGGCTTCGCCATCCGCAAGCTGGATTTAAAGGAAGCCCAGGAGTCCTTGACCATCCTGCGCGACCTGGCCAACGCCTATGAGCAGGAACGCCTGAAATACGAACAGGAAGCGCAAGCGTGATGACGACAGACAACGCCCTTGGAGCCATGCTCGGTTTGGCCATGGCCGAATGCGCCAGCCGG
>RZYB01000080.1 GCA_009930495.1 Deltaproteobacteria bacterium | reverse complement strand
CGCGTCGCCTTCCGCGACGAAACCCTGCCCACGCCCTTCGCGAAGGAAGTGCGCCAAGTCGACATCACGGTCACGGACCTGAGCACGGCGGTCAACGCCACGACCAAGGCCAACGCGCATCTTGAAACGGAGCAAGGGGAAAAAATCGACGCCACCGCCTCCTTTTCCCTGACGCCGTTCTCCCTGGCCGGTTCCATCACCGCCCAGGGACTCAAGGCCCGGGACTACACGCCATATTTCCAAGACGCCCTGCCCCTGCGCCTGACTTCCGCCGTCATCGATGCCGGGGCGACCCTGTCCCTGGCGTCCGGCGGGACCGCCTTCCGGGTGGACAAGGGCAAGGTGACGATACGCGACGCGGCGCTCGCGGCCCAAGACAACGCGGGCAGCGTGAAGGCTCGACGCATCGCCCTGGACAACATCGCCGTGGACCTGGACCGCCGCGCCGTGAAAACCGGCGAACTCCTGATCGATGCCCTTGATCTGACCACGTCCGTGGACGCGGACGGACGGGCCCGGATCATGGACGCCCTGGACGCCCCGGCCCCCAAACAAACCTCCAGGCAATCGACCAACGTCGCGCCCACCGCGAACGGCAAGGCATCGCCTCCTGGAACCGCCCCGGCCTGGACCGTGCATTCCGCCGGTGCCTCCTGCGCCAACCTGTCGCTGACCACCGCCGCCACCGGCAATCCCCAGCCCCTGGTCGTGAACACGCTCAAATTGTCCCAACTTGCCGTGGACACGGGCGCGCGCCAGGTATCCGTCGACAGCCTCGACCTGTCCTTGGCTCTTGGTCTGGTTCTGCGCCAGGACGGCAGCCTGGATCTGGCCAATCTGTTCGCGTCCACGCGGGGCGGCACGGCCAAGCCCCCCACGGGCGGTTCCAAGGGCCCGGAATGGACGGCGAGCCTGGGACGGCTTGCCCTGTCCGACAGCGCCGTGAGCGTCACGGATGAATCCGCGCCCAGACCCGTGCGGCTGGACGTGGATCAAATTTCCCTGAAATCCAGCAAACTTTCCACGGATCTTGGCAAACCCGTTCCCCTGGACTTTTCCTGCCGGGTCCAAAACGAAGGCTCCATCGCCATTGACGGCGACCTGACTCCGGGCTCCGTGACCGGCAAGGGCACCGTCAAAATTTCCAAACTGCCCCTCGCTCCGGCCGCGGCCTACGCCGCCCATGCCGTCAATATCGGCATCCCCTCCGGGCGTCTCGATGGCGACCTCGCCTGGACCCTGGAACCCAAGGGCGCGGGACGGATCACGGGCGGCATCAGGCTGGACGGGCTGCGCGTGACCGAGGGCCGGGGAAAAACCGAAATCGCCGCCTGGCGCACCCTCGATCTGCGGGACATATCGGTGCGTCTTTCCCCGCTGGCGATCCGCGTCGGACGGGTGGACCTGATCGAACCCAAGGCTGTCTTCATGATCGACAGACAGGGCAAAACCACCCTTGACCGAATCGCCCCCGAACCGGCCCGGCCCGCCACGGTGACATCGTCCACGTCGCGACCCGCCCCGGTTCGGGACGGCAAACGAGGCCCAAGCCTGGACATCAGCACCATCACCCTCAAAAAGGGCCGTTTTTCCTTTGCCGACAAAACCGTGTCCCCCCAATTCGAAAGCGTTATCGCGCCCCTGGATCTCACCGTGTCCGGATTTTCCCTGGACCCGAAAAAACGTTCGGAGCTGAAACTCTCGGCCATGGTCGACGGCTCGGCTCCGGTCACGGTCAGCGGCTGGATTTCGCCCTTGCGGACCCCCTTGGAGGCCAACAGCACCATCAGCGTCCGCAACCTGAATCTGACGCCCCTGTCCCCGTATTCCGCCAAATTCATCGCCTATCCGATTATCCGGGGCCAGCTCGACTGGGACCTGGACATCGGCACCCAGGCCAACAACCTGGCCATGGGCAACGCCATCAAGGCCCGCCAGCTGGAACTGGGCAACAAGATTCCCTCCCCGGAAGCCGCCGATGTCCCAGTCAAGCTCGGTCTGTCGCTGCTCCGGGACATGGCCGGCGACATTTCCATCAACCTGCCCATCAAGGGCGACCTGACCGACCCCAAATTCAGTATCGGCGGCATTGTCATGCAGGCCTTCCTGGGGCTCATCATCAAAACCATTGCCTCGCCGTTTTCCATTCTGGCCAGTCTGGTCCCCGATGGCGGCAATCAGGACATAAGCAGGCTGCCCTTCCCGCCCGGCCTGGCCGTGCCCGCTCCGGAAACCCTGCAGTCGATGCACACCCTGGCCGGGATCATGGCCAAGCGCCCAGGGCTGGCCATCGTGCTCAATGGCCGCGCCGCCATGGCCGCCGACCGCGAGGGTTTGGAAGACATGCAGTTTCGCCGCAAGTTGCAGGTGGTCAAGTTCGACGATCTGTCTCGCGGCGAACGGCGCAAAACCACGGTGGAAAATCTTGAAATCACGGAAGGGGAATACGCCGATCTGCTCTGGCAGGCCTACAAGAACGAGCCCGTTGAAAAGGAAAAAAACGCTTTTGGTCTGCACAGGGAAGTGCCGCGCGAGGTGCAAGAAGCCAAGTTACGCGAATTGATCCACGTTACCGACAAGGATCTGATCCGTCTGGCCGCCAGCCGGGCCGAATTTGTCCACGACTATCTTGTCCGGGAGCTCAAGATCGACCCCGGCCGGGTCGCTCTTGGGCAGGTCGGGCCGGCATCGCTGTCCAGCGCGGCCGAGGTGGCCCTGGAAGTGCGGCAATAATCTCCCGGACCGGGCTCTCCGGTCCGGGCTCCGCGCCGCGTGTTCACCGACGCAACCCATCCCCGAACCGTCATGGGTGATTCCCCGGCGCCAAACGCGAAGCGCGGAGCCGATCTTGCTCCGCGCGACATCGAGGCGTAAATCCCCGCCCCATGACACTCCACGCCCTGCCCTTTGCCGGTGAATGCGCGGCCCTGCTGGCGGCCCTGATCTGGTCCATGAGCACCTTCCTCTACGCCCGAACCGGAAACCGGGCCCCGGCCATGCTCCTGAATCTGGTCAAGGGTTCCCTGGCCGTGGCCATGCTGTCCGCGACCATTCTGGTTCTGGGCGAGGCCGCTCCGACCCTGGACAGGCGGGATTGGCTGTGGCTGGCGGCAAGCGGCGTGGTGGGCATATCCATTGGCGACAGCGCCTATTTCGCGGCCATCAAACGCATCGGGCCCAATCAGACCCTGCTTGTCGAATCCCTGGCTCCCCCCCTGACCGGCATCCTGGCCCTGATCTTCCTCGGCGAAGCCATCGGGCTCATGGCCTGGGTCGGCATTTTCCTGACCATGGGCGGCATTCTGTGGGTGGTCACGGAGCATCCGGTGCACGGCGACTTTTCCATGCCGGGACTGGGCTTCGCCACCCTGGCCGCCCTGTGCCAGGCCGCGGGCATGGTCATGTCCCGGCAGGTCATGAGCACCACGTCCGTGACCCCGCTGTGGGCGGCCCTGATTCGACTGGCCTCGGCCAGCCTGATTCTGTGGACCGTCCTGCCCGTTATCCGGCCGGGCCTGATTCTACGCCGGGAGCCCTGGACAGCCATCGGCACGGCCCGGCATGGACGCAAGCTCTTTGTTCTGGCCGTGTTCATGGGCACCTTCCTGGGCATCTGGCTGCAGCAGGCGGCCCTCAAACTGACCAGCGCGGCCATTGCCCAAACCCTTCTCTCGGTCAGCCCGCTCTTTGCCCTGGGCGTGGCCCGAATCCTGGGCCAAAAAATCTCCCGACGCAGCCTGATCGGCTCACTCCTCGCCCTGGTCGGCATCGCCCTGTTTTTCCGCTGAGCCCTCCGTCTCCGACCCTGGCGGCAGGACACACGACGCGCCATCGGTCAGGGGCAGGGCCATCACGAACCGCGTCCACTCCCCGACCTTCGTTTCCACGCGCATGGCGCCACCATGTTCCTCGACCACGATGAAATACGACACGGACAAGCCCAGCCCCGTGCCCTGCCCCACGGGCTTGGTGGTGAAAAACGGATCAAAAACCCGGCCACGCACCTCCTCGGCGATGCCCGGCCCATTGTCCCACACGCTGACCACCAGCCAGTCTCCATCCCGGCGAGCCCGGATCTCCACCCGGGGCGCACTGTTTGGTCCGGAATGCGCGGCGGTCGCGGCGTCGGCCGCGTTGCCGATCAAATTCAGAAGCACTTGCTGGATTTTCTGATGCTCGCAGACCACAAGGGGCAGGTTGGGTTCGATATCGACGGTCAGCGCGATCTTTTGGAAATCGTAATTCTTGCACAGGTCAAAGCTCGTGCGGGCCAGGACCAGGGTCGCGTCGATCAGCTCGGCCATGTCGCAGGGCTGATGCGGGCCGGGCTGGACCCGGCTGAAACCGAGCATGCCCCGCGCTATGGCGGCGGCGCGCTCGCCCGCCTCTTGCAGCGCGTCCAGCACTCGCGGCAGGTTACGCTCCCGGCCGTAGAGGGCGACAAGCTCGAAGGCGATGCCCGCCTGCCGGGCGGCTTCGTGATTCCGGGGCAGATCCGCGAACAGACGCTGGCGCAAGGTGTGTGTCGAAACGAGGATGGCCGCCAGGGGATTGTTGATTTCGTGAGCCATGCCGGCCGCCAGTCCACCCAGGGACAACATCTTTTCGGATTGCAGCAGCATGTCCTCGAAGCGCGTTCGGTCGGTCACGTCGTCGATGCGCACGACAGCGCCCGGAATATCCGCGAAACGCAAGGGGTACACCAAAATATCCTCGAACACGCTCCGACCGTGGAGCTCCCGTCGCGTCCTGGGCCGGACGACCTGCTCGCCGGAATCCAGGGCGTCGCGCACCAGGGCGATCAACGACGACCGGTCCGGCCAGATCTCGCCCAAAAGGCGCCCCCGGGCCTGACCTTCGGGCACTCCGCTGGACTCCTCGGCGACACGATTCCAATGAGTCACCCGGCCCGAGACATCGACGCCGATAAGCACCGAAGGCATGGCATCCACGATTTCGCGCAGCAGATGACGCAGGCGGACGGCCTCCAATTCGGCCCGCCGACCATCGGAACGATCCGTGATCACCGCCAAAAGCTGGCCGTTCTCGCTCGGCGGCACGATCCGCAGACGGATGCGGGCCGGAAAATCACCGCCATCCTTGCGCCGACACGTCCATTCAAAGGACAGCGATCCTATCCGGGCGGCCGCGCGCAATTTGGCGCCGATTTCATCTCCACCTGTATCCGGGGCGCAAAGATCGGCCAGACGCAGCTCCCGGCACTGATCGAGGCCATGGCCGAACATGCCCGGCAGGCGCCGGTTGCATTCTTCCACGCTCCCGTCCGGGGCCAGAAGCAAAACGGTATCGGGCAAGGTGTCCAAAAGCCCGCGTAGGCGGGTCGCGTGGGCCACGAGGGAACGCTGGCTCTCTTCCAAGCGCGCGGCCATGTCGTTCAGGGCCAGGGCCAGACGCCCGACTTCATCCCGGGCCTCGACCGGGGCCCGCCAATCAAGACGCCCCTGGCCCAGGGTCTCGACCATCCCGACCAGACGGCGCAGCGGCCCGGCCACGAGAATGGCCGCGCCCACGGAACCCAGGAAAACCAACACGGCCCACCCCAGAAACAAGCCCACGACGACCAGGGCCTGCATCCGCACCGGCATCATGGAGTCCCCGACCGGCGAGGCGAAAATCAGCCGCCAGGGCATGGTGGACAGGGGCACAGCGGCGCAATGCATGAACCGGGAATCGTCGGGATACAGCCGCAGCATGTCAAACGGGGACTCCCGCAGCCGGTCCAGATAGGCCCGCGCCGGCTCCATGGCGCTCAGATCCCGGACATTGGTTTCCGGGCTCAGTCGCAGGGCCATTTGCAACGCCGCGCGCTCCGCGTGGATCATGGGCAGCAACGGCGCGAAAAGCTCCTCCGGCCGCAGACTGTCGGCCATGCGCAAGCCGTGCTCGTCGAGCAGTACCAAGCCGGCCGTTGCCCCGCGCACGCCGGGATCGCGCAACAAACGAGCCTGGATGATGCTGGCGTCGTAACGGGCCCGCAGGATACCGATCACGATGCCGGAAGCCCCCCGGATCGGACTGCAAAAATACAGCGAAGGACGGCCCGAGGCCAGGGAGACAAGCACCGGCGACACGGTGGGCAGGCCCGTGGCCATGGTCTGGATAAAATAGGACCGCGAGCTTTTATCCGGGGCGGCGTCACGGGCGGCGGTGTCCACGACGACCAGGCCGGAAGTGTCGAGCAAGGCATAGGAGGTGATATGCACGGGATCGCGGCGACGGCAGGTGTCGAGAATGGCGCGGACTTCCAGTTCCCATTCCAGGCTCCGTCGCGACAGCGGCAGTTCCAGATACACCGCCAGTCGCGGTTGCAGGGCCTCGCCGCGAACCGTCGCGAGAATCGTGCCGATCAGGGTATCCACGGCGGCGGCGTTGCGGCTGGCCATTCCAAGCAGGTTCTCATGAATCTTCCCATGCAGGCCGTTGAGCATGATCTGATTGGTCAACATGCCCAGAAACAGCAGGGGCAACAAGGATAGGGGCAAGCACAGGGCGAGGAATTTTTCACGCAAATCCAAAAATCGAAACGCCCGGGCCACCAAGAACAGGCTCGCGCCCAGGCACCCGAAACACAGCAGACACAGGCTCGGAAAAATCCAATCCGGTATTCCGATCCAGAACACCCGCAGCACCGGGATGACCAGGACCAAACCCAGGGCCACGCCCACCAGCGCGCCAAAAAGAATCCGCTGAAAATCGGATTGGGGCCTCATGGCCCCACCTGCCGCGCCGGCAAGAACGAACCGTCCAGGAGCTTTCCCAAATCGGGCCGCTGGGAAAGATAGCCCTGCTCCACCAAAAACTCGACCTGTCCGCTCCCGACGTTGGCAAGGGATGAATTGCCATCGCCATCCCGAAAAGCGCCGATATTGGCCTCCAGGTCAAAAACCCGAAATCCCGCGCCGTTTTGGGGAGCAGCCACGCCCGCGACCCGGGCAATGGCGGCCGAGGCCTTTTCCGGCTCGGCCATCCACAGGGCCTGGGCCTCGAACCAGGCGGCCACGAAGGCGCGCACGTCGGCCCCACGGTCCCGCGCGCACCAGTCGTTGAAAACCACGACATCGACGATCAGCCCTGGAATGTCGGCCGTGGAAAACAGCATACGGGCGCCCTTGGCGCGGGCTTCGCTCAAATACGGCTCCCACGTATAGCCCGCCTGGATGTTGTGCGGCATTTCCTTGGCGACAAGTTCAAAATCCAGGTCCACCAAAATCAAATCCCGAGCCGACAGGCCATGCCGCTCCAACATGGCCGCGATGAGCAGCTCGCCGCCGCCCCCGCTCCGTTGAATCCCGACACGCTTGCCCGCCAAATCGCGCGGATCGCGGATATCCGGGACGGCCACCAGGCCCTCGGCGCCCTCGGAACTGTCCGTGACCAGAACCACCTTCAGATCCACGATACCCGAGCGTAGCAGCTCGAACAGCCCGCTGCAGCACCCGTCCAGGCGTCCCGAGAATAAATCCAGCAGCATATGCGTGTAGTCGTCGTACAACACGGGCACGACATCGACGCCGGCACGCCTGAACAGGTCCTGGTCCTGGGCAATGGCCATGGGGTACCACCCCGGCCACCGGTACCAGCCGACGCGCAACGGACGATCGCCTGTCGTGTCCTGGAACAGACAGGCCGGAACAAGCCAAAACAGGGCCACAAGCATCACCACGAGACGTTTACGCATTTCAAGTCTCCCGACGGGCCGGAATTGTCGCGGCCAAATCAGGCTCCCCCGCGTCACTGGGTGGTCTGATCGAGGTTCAGCACGCGCCAGTGCCGGGCGGGAATGGGCAGACAATAGCGCACCCCCGGTAAATCGGCGCACATCAGAAGGCGGCCGGAGCCTTCTTCCCAGTAAAGCCGATCCAGGAACAGGGCCAAGGTGTTGCGCGGAGACAGGCCGTCCATGTCCAGACTGGGCAAACACGTTTCCATGAGGGCCTTGGCAGCCTGCCGGGCCATGTGGGCTCCAACGGGGGTCAGGGCCACGTCCTGAACGTCGATGGCATGAAGCATTTGTTCATCGAGAGCACGATGCAATCTGACGGAACCAAAACCAGCACGGTCATTCATGGCGTCCTCCCTGGAGTTTGAAACATCCGATACACGAAGCACACGCAAACACCACGATCACGATTCCATCCTTGCGGTCCAGGCCTTGCCTTTTGGACCTGTCCTGATACCTTCGTAGCACATAAAACCAAGTCTAGGAAACCACGGTTTTCCGGTTCACTTCCATCCAATGCAAGGATTTCGCCATGAGCCCCGATGCCCCCGCCTGCCCTCTGGTTCCTCCGGCCGATCCGGTCACCCTGGCCATTTTCGGCGCCACCGGGGACCTGGCCACCCGCAAAATCTTTCCGGCCCTGGCCGCCCTGTGCCGCAACCAGCTGCTGCGCGACGACACCCGGATCATCGCCGTGGGCCGCGCCGACATGACCCAGGGCCACTACCACGCCCAGCTTGGCCAAAAATTGACGGGCGTCATTCCCGAATCCTGTCTGGCCAGCCTTCTGGCCAAAACCAGCTATCTGCGCATGGACCCAGACATCCCGGAGTCCGCCAGGGCGCTGGCCCGGGCCCTTGACTCCGTCGACGGCACGGCGGCCATCAACCGCCTCTTTTACCTAGCCGTGCCACCATCGGCCTATATCCCCCTGGTCACGCGCCTGGGCGAGGCCGGCCTGGGGCACGAACCGGCAGGGGCCTCGGCGCGCATCGTGGTCGAAAAACCCTTTGGCCGGGACCTGTCCTCGGCCCAGGAGCTGGACCAGGCCCTGCACCTGTATTTCCGCGAGGACCAAATTTTCCGCATCGACCATTACATGGCCAAGGAAACCGTGCAAAATCTGCTCATGCTGCGTTTTGCCAATGCCCTGTTCGAGCCGCTGTGGAACCGCCGCCACATCGACCATGTCCGGATCACCGCGGCTGAATCCCTGGGCATCGGCCATCGCTCCGGATTCTACGACCAGGCCGGGGTTCTCCGGGACATGTTCCAAAACCACATGATGATGCTCTTGGCCCTGTGCGCCATGGAACCGCCGTCCCGCTTCGAGGCCGAGCTGATCCGCGACGAACGCTCCAAGGTTTTCCGCGCCCTGCGTCCCCTGGACCCGGACCATCTGGACGACATCCTGATCCTTGGCCAGTACGGACCGGGCACCATCGACGGGCACGCGGTGCCTGGCTATCTCCAGGAACCGGGCATCAATCCGACCTCGACCACGCCGACTTTCGCCAGGATGAAAATCTTCCTGGACAACTGGCGCTGGCAGGGAGTGCCCTTTCACCTTTGCTCCGGCAAGCGTCTGGCCGCCAAACGCACGGAAATAGTGATTCAATTCAGGGAAGTACCTGTATCCATGTTCCCAAGCGGCGCGGCCATTCCGCCCAACCGCCTTGTCCTGGGAATCCATCCGGACGAGGTGGTCCGTCTGGAGGTCCAGACCAAGGGCCTGGGTTCCACGCCCTGCCCGAGCTCCCGCTCCCTGGAATTTTCCTATGGAGCGGAATCCGTCCTGGGCCGGATCGACGACTACGCCAAGGTTCTGCTGGATTGCATTGTCGGGGACCAGACCCTGTTCTGGCGCCAGGACGCGGTGGAACTATGCTGGGGATTTCTGACCCCCATACTGGATCGCCGCGACCATCCCGGACCCCGGCCGCCCCTCCATGCATATCCCGCGGGCGGCCCCGGACCCAGACCCGCCCCCCGGATTCGGCCATGACCCGCCTTTGGCTCGAATTCACGGACCCCGACCTGCTGGGCCGGGCCTCGGCCGCCCATGTCGGCCGCATAGCCCGACGAATTCTGGACCAGGCGCCGGTCTTCCGTCTGGCCTTGTCCGGCGGCTCAAGCCCCCTGGGCATGTTTCGCCATTTAACCGAACCAGCCATCTTTCCGTCCGAATTGTGGTCCAGAACGCAGGTATTTTTCGCCGACGAACGATTGGTCCCCCCGAATCACGCCGATTCCAACTTTGCATCCGCCAGCCACCACCTCCTTGACCGGGTGCCCATCCCGAGCCGCAACATCCATCGCATGCCGGGCGAGCTGCCACCGGAAGACGCCGCCCTGACCTACACGCGCGACTTGGCGCGGTCCTTTGGTCAAAACGGCGTGCCGGTCTTTGATCTGATCGTCCTGGGCATGGGCGCCGACGGACACACGGCCTCGCTCTTTCCCGGCGCCGAACTCCCTGGCGGCCGGCATCTCGTGGTGGCTCCGGTGTCCGCCCCAAGCATGCCCCCGCGACTGCCGCGCCTAACCCTGACCCCGGCAGTGCTCGACGCGGCCCGCCGGATCCTGTTCGTGATCCTGGGCGCGGACAAGCACGCGGCCCTGCGCGCCATCCGGGACATGGCGTCGGATGTGCCAGCGGCCAAGGTCGACGCCCGCAGTCAAAGTTGGTATATTTGCCCACCCCTTGGAGCGGGCCAACAGCCCACCGAACAACCCGATTGAACCTGGAGGAAACATGGCTGGCTTTGAAGGAACCAAATGGGCCGCGCATCAGGCCCGCTACCTGCTTCGGGATAAAACCCCGACCATGGTGCCCATGGCCGATAAAATTCCGGCCGTGTCGCGCTCCGTGCATTACGGCCTGTGCCTCGCCTTCGAGGGCATCCGCTATTTCATCGCCCCGTCCGAGGATGGCGGATTGCAGATCCAATTCTTGAATCTGCGCGGAAATCTGCAACGCTTTAGGCGCTCCATCTCCTTCAACCTGGGCGCCTCCCAGCAGGACTTGGTGCCGACCGAGGCCGAGTTGGAAGCATTGATCCTGCGTTTTTTCCGTGACCCGAGCATGGCCGGGTTCGTGTGGGACATGGCCCAAACCGCCGGCCAGGGCTATCTGCGACCCTTCACCGTGGACGAATCCCAGTCCATCGGCGTGACCTTTCCCGACAACCCGTCAATCCGCATGGTCACCTGCAGCTACGACCGTTACATGGGCGAGCCCTTCAGCGGCGTGGTCGTGCCCCGACTGGTCCGGGCCGTGGCCGCCAACGGCACGGGCTGCCTGAAACTGGGCGCCAACTATCTCCTGAGCGTCAAGGCCGTGGACGCGGCCAAGGCCATCCTGCCCGAGGCCAGCTCGGCCCTGTTTCTGGACGACCGTCTGGATCTGCCCCTCTGGGACCGCAAAATCACGGAATGGGATTCGTCCTGCTGCCTGATCGGTCTGGCCGACGGCACGGTCATCAAAATTCCCGATGGTCCGCTCATTCTGCCCTCGGTGACCATCCAGGGCATCCGGGCCATCCTGGAAGACCAGGGCCTGACCGTGGACGAACGGGACATGAGCTACGGCGAATTTCGGGCCAAGGCCGAAAGTGGTGAAATCGCGACCATCTGCTCCGTGGGCACGGCCGGCATCCTGAACCGCACCGACCGACTGATCCTCGTGGACGAAACCAACACCCCGTGCGCGACATTCCGTGCCCAGACCGATCACGAAATGCACCACATCCTTGGCCTTGCCCGTCAAACCTATTGGGAAGTCTATCAAGACAAGGCACCAGTCCCGGCCGGACAAACCTTGAACATATATCCCATTTAGCCGTCTCCAGGTGTTGACAAGGCGAAACAGACCACATATCAGCCTTTTCACGCCTGGGGATGTAGCTCAGCTGGGAGAGCGCCGCGTTCGCAATGCGGAGGCCAGGAGTTCGATCCTCCTCATCTCCACCAAAA
>RZYB01000079.1 GCA_009930495.1 Deltaproteobacteria bacterium | reverse complement strand
TACGTCAACTTCGGCGGCGGGCATCATATCACCCGGCCCGACTACGACGTGGATCTGCTGTGTCGGCTCATTTCCGACTTCAAGGCACGCCACGGCGTGCAGGTCTACCTGGAACCGGGCGAGGCCGTGGCCCTCAACACCGGCTATCTGGTCGCGACGGTTCTCGACGTGACGAGCGCCGACATGCCCATCGTTATTTTGGACGCGTCCGTGCCCGCGCACATGCCCGACGTCCTGGAAATGCCGTACCGGCCGCACATCGTCGGCTCCGGCCTGCCCGGCGAAAAAGCCTGGACCTGCCGCCTGGGCGGTCTGTCCTGCCTGGCCGGGGACGTGGCCGGCGAATATTCCTTCGACCGGCCGCTTGTCCCCGGCGACAGGTTGGTGTTCACGGACATGGCCCACTATTCCATGGTCAAGACCAACACGTTTAATGGCATCCAGCTGCCGAGCATCGCCGTCTATGATCCGACGGACGATGTCATGCGGGTGGTCAAGACATTTGGATACGCGGATTTCAAGGGCAGATTGTCCTGAATCTCGTTTTTCGAGGGGGCACGATGAACGCCGGAACGAGGTGGTCCCTGGGCCCCAGGATTGGCCGGTTAGCGGATCAGGGAGACCGTGAAAAAGAAAAGGCCTGAGTGATCAGGCCCTGGGAGGTCGTGGCGGAAGCGTATAGGAGTCGAACCTACCGAAGACCTCTCGACCTTCCACCGGTTTTGAAGACCGGGCGCCACACCGGTGACGAAACGCTTCCATTTGCGAAGCGGTACGTCTATCAGCGAGGCGGACAATGATCAAGTTTTCCATTGCTCTTAAAAAATAAGGTTTTCCACCAAAATTTGCTTGTCATTCGGAAAACCAGCCTTAACAATCATGGCTCGTTCCGCTATGATTCCGTTTGTTTCAAACCCGAAAGATAGCCGCCCGGGCTTCCCTGTTCCCAGGCTGATGGAGGTTTTTTCTTTTGAATAGTTTTTCCAAGAATCTTGTTTTGTGGGCGGCCATTTGCATGGTCATGATTGTCCTATTCAACGTGTTCAATCAGCAGCCCACCACCGCCAACGACCTGAACTACACGGAATTTTTGAGCAAGGTCCGCCAGAACGAAGTGGTCAGCGTGAAGATTCAAGGGTCCAGGATTTCCGGCGTGCTGGTCAATGATCAGCGATTTTCGTCCTACGCGCCGGACGATCCAACCCTGGTCGATACGCTGGTTAAAAACAACGTCCAGGTCAAGGCAGAACCCCAGGAAGAGGCGCCTTGGTACATGACCGTGCTCATTTCCTGGTTCCCCATGTTGTTGCTTATTGGCGTCTGGATTTTTTTCATGCGGCAGATGCAGGGCGGGGGAGGGAAAGCCATGTCCTTTGGCCGGTCCCGGGCAAAAATGATTTCCCAAGAGGAGACCAAGGTCACCTTCGCCGATGTTGCCGGCGTCGACGAAGCCAAGGAGGAACTCCAGGAGATAGTCGATTTTCTCAGTAACCCCAAGAAATTCACGCGTCTTGGCGGCCGTATCCCCAAAGGCGTGCTGCTGGTGGGCTCTCCGGGCACGGGCAAGACCTTGCTGGCCCGGGCCGTGGCCGGTGAAGCGGGCGTTCCTTTTTTTTCCATTTCCGGCTCCGACTTCGTGGAGATGTTCGTGGGCGTGGGCGCGGCCCGGGTCCGCGATTTGTTCATTCAAGGCAAGAAGAACGCGCCGTGCCTGATTTTTATCGACGAGATCGACGCCGTTGGGCGCCAGCGCGGAGCTGGCTTGGGCGGTGGCCACGACGAACGCGAGCAGACCCTGAACGCCATGCTCGTGGAGATGGACGGTTTTGAATCCAACGAGGGCGTTATCCTCATCGCGGCCACTAACCGGCCCGATGTGCTTGATCCAGCCCTGCTGCGGCCTGGACGATTTGATCGGCAGGTTGTGGTCCCCAATCCGGATTTGAAGGGACGCAAGCGCATTCTTGAAGTGCATACCCGCAAGACGCCGCTGTCGGGCGAGGTGGATTTGGAGATCCTGGCCCGTGGCACGCCTGGATTTTCGGGCGCGGATTTGGAGAATTTGGTCAACGAGGCGGCCCTGCACGCAGCCAAGCTGAACCAGGAAAAAGTGACCATGCAGGACTTCGAGGAGGCCAAGGACAAGGTCATGATGGGCAAGGAGCGCCGGTCCATGATTCTGAGCGACGAGGAAAAGAAGACCACCGCCTACCACGAGGCCGGGCACACCTTGGTCGCCAAGTTTCTTCCAGGCACCGACCCCATCCACAAGGTGTCCATCATTCCCCGCGGTCGCGCCTTGGGCGTGACCATGCAATTGCCCGTGGATGACCGGCACACCTATTCCAAGACCTATCTGGAGAATAATCTGGCAGTGCTCTTTGGTGGCCGGGCCGCCGAGGAAATTGTCTTCAACTCCATCACCACCGGCGCTGGCAACGATATCGAACGGGCCACGGCCATGGCCAAGCGCATGGTCTGTGAATGGGGCATGAGCGACGAATTCGGGCCCATGGCCCTGGGCAAAAAGGACGACGAGGTCTTTTTGGGTCGGGACATGGCGCATATCAAGGATTACAGCGATGAAACCGCCAAGCTCATCGACTTGGAGGTAAAGCGGATTCTGAGTGATGCCTATGGTCGGGCCAAGACAATTTTGCAGGACAATATTCATCTTCTGCATTCCGTGTCCCTGGCCCTTATCGATCGCGAGACCCTGACCGGAGATGAGGTGGGCAGGCTCATCAATGGCGAGGACTTGGGGCCAAGCCAGGGCAACGGCGCCCGGAAGCAGTCCGCGCCGGCCGTGGATGCCCCGGCCGACGACAACCCCGGCGAAGGCTTCGTCCTCGACGAGGAAAACGGCGGCGACCGGGAAGGAAGGTAGGTTATGTTCCAGGAGCGAGGTGAATTGGTCTCCTGGGGATTGTGCAGGGGGAGGACCTTGGGTCCGGCCCCCTTTTTTGTTGTGGGCATCGTGAATGTCACGCCCGATTCCTTTTATGATGGCGGTCTCTCGGCTCGGGCCGAGGACGCAGTGGCCGCAGGGTTGCGTTTGCTGGAGCAGGGCGCGGACATGATCGACGTGGGCGGAGAAAGTACCAGGCCGTTTGCCGCTCCGGTTTCGGTCGAGGAGGAAATAGCCCGCGTGTTGCCCGTGGTACGGGGAACTCTGGCTGTCAGACCGGATGCGGTCGTGTCGGTGGATACGACCAAGGCCCTGGCGGCCAAGGCCTGCCTTGAAGCGGGAGCCCTTGTCGTCAACGATGTTTCGGCGTTGGATGCCGACCCGGATTTGCTCGGCGTGGTGCTGGATTTTCAGCCTGGCTATGTGCTTATGCACAACCAGGGTTCACCCCGCACCATGCAGGTCGAGCCCAAATATGGCAACGTGGTTGACGAAATTCAGCGATTTTTCGAGATCCGGATGACTCGTTTGGTCCAGGCCGGGCTGGGCGAGGAGCGTATCGTGCTTGATCCTGGTATCGGTTTTGGCAAGACCTTGGAACATAATCTGGAAATTTTGCGCAATATCACCGTTTTTCAGAAATTTGGGCGGCCAGTGTACATGGGCCTTTCCAACAAATCCTTGTGGAGAGGGCTGCTCGGCCGGGAAGGTCGGGAGCGCAATGCGGCCACGCTGGCTGCGACCGTGACGCTGTATGCCCAGGGGATACGTATCCACCGAGTGCACGAGGTGCGTGAGACGCGCGATGCCTTGGTCGTGGCGAGGACCTTGATGACAGGACAGGGAGAGCCGGGGTGCTGAATTTTACGTTGGGCCATTTGCAGATCACGTGGCGGGACATTGTGGATGTGCTCCTCGTGGGGTATATTTTTTTCCGCATCATCCTGCTCATCAAGGGCACTCGCGCCGTTTCCGTCATCTACGGGTTGCTTTTGATCATTATCGCGTATTTCGCGGCCGGACAGCTTGGACTCTACACGCTCAATTGGTTGCTCGGAAATTTTCTGGGGTCGATTTTTCTGGTGGTCATCATTTTGTTCCGGCGGGATATCCGGAAAGCCCTGGCGGTCATGGGCGCGACCACGATTTTCAAGAAGGAGTCGGTCCAGTCCGGCGTGCTGGATGAATTGGTTTTGTCCTTGGTGCAGATGGCCAAGAACAAAACTGGTGCGCTGATCATCATCGAACGCAACATTCCCCTCGCGGACGTGGTTTCCGGGGGGATCGAGCTGCGGGCGGCCTTCAGCAAGGATCTACTTTTGACCATCTTTCATCCGGACACTCCGTTACATGACGGCGCGGTGATCATCCGCGACAACCGAATCGACGCCGCAGCCTGTATTTTGCCGCTGGCGGTGGGGCTCAAACACGAGGCGTCTCTGGGAACCCGGCACCGCGCGGCCTTGGGCGTCACGGAAGAAACCGATGCCGTGGCCTTGGTTGTTTCCGAGGAACGGGGAAGTATTTCCTTGGCCGTGGGAGGTCGCATGACCAGCAGCCTGAACGAAGTTCGTCTCAAAAAAGTTCTTACCGCCGCGCTGAGAAAATGATGTGGAATAATTGGCAATACAGGGTGTTGGCCCTGCTTTTGGCTTTGGTGTGCTGGTACATGGTTTCTGGTCAGGAAAAGGTCGAGACCTGGCTTGAAGTCCCTTTGGAATTCGTCAATCTGCCGCAACAGGTTGAAATTACGTCTGGCTTGGTCAACAAAATTCAGGTGCGCATCCGTGGCACGAGCAATCAGGTCCGGTCCTTGAACGCCGCTCGCTTGGCGTATAAACTTGATCTGGGCAAGATTCAGCCGGGGACCAATGTGATCCCCCTGGTCCCTGAAAGCATGACCGTGACTTCGGCGGTGGAGGTGGTGGAAATCAGTCCGACCCGCCTTGAGTTGATCGCCGAGGTGACGGTATCGAAAAAAGTTCCGGTCAGTCTGGACTGGAGCGGCATGCCCGGAGAGGACATGCGGGTCCGGAATGCCACCGTGATTCCGGATCAGATCACGATAACGGGTTTTGCCAGCGCCCTGGAAGCAGTGGACAAGATCCCCACCGTGCGCATACAGGTTCCTGCCGATGGCGCCCGGGTCGCGGCTGGCCGCGCGAAATTGCTGCTGCCCAGGGATGTGCGCACCAACGTTTCCTCGGTGGGCTATGAGCTCCATTTCGGGCTGATCACCCAGGAACTTTGGGTCAAAATGAATGTCGAACCTGTTGAATATCCGGGATTCAGCTATACTTTCGAACCCAAGTTCGTGAGAGCACGGTTGGAGATGCCCGTGCGCCTTTTCAAGGACAAGGACTGGCGGGACAGTTTGCGCATGATTTTGGACCCCGGGGCCAACCCCCTGCCTGGCCAGGACATGGTCCGGCCGAGGCCGAAATTCCCCGAGGATGTGCGCGTGCTTGAGCTCAGGCCCGAGGAAATTCAGATTTTCGTGCAGCGAAGTGAAATTGTCATACCGTAGATCGGAGGATGGATGGGACGACTTTTTGGTACGGATGGCCTGCGAGGGCGGGTCAATGTCTACCCAATGCAACCGGAAGTGGCTTTGCGGCTGGGATTGGCGGCTGGACAATATTTCAGAAATGGCGCCAAGCGCCACCGGGTGGTCATTGGCAAGGACACCCGGCTTTCGGGTTATGTTTTTGAATCTGCCCTGACGTCCGGGTTTTGCGCGGCGGGCATGGACGTGTTTTTGGTCGGTCCCCTGCCGACCCCGGCCATCAGCTTTTTGACGCGAAACATGCGTGCCGATCTCGGAGTGGTCATTTCGGCGTCGCACAATCCGTTCATGGACAACGGTATCAAGTTTTTCGATAAAAATGGGTTCAAGCTGGCCGACCATGTCGAGGATGAAATCGCGGCCATGATCAGCACGCCGGGTTTTGATTGGGATCATCCCGCCCATGAACAGGTCGGCCGTGCCCGCAAGATTCAGGACAGTCCGGGGCGCTATATCGTCGAACTCAAGCATAGCTTTCCTTCAGGCATGACCCTTGATGGTTTGAAAATCGTCCTTGATTGCGCCAATGGCGCGGCTTATCGCGTGGCACCGCTTATTTTCGAGGAACTTGGGGCCACGGTGATAACCGTGGGGGATGAACCGGACGGTCTCAATATCAACAAGAATTGTGGCTCGTTGTATCCGGAAGTTGTGGCTGCCAAGGTCAGGGAAGTGGGCGCTGACATCGGCTTGGCCCTGGATGGGGACGCCGATCGCTTGATTGTCGTGGACGAGCATGGCGAAGTCTTGGATGGTGACCAACTCATGGCCGTGTGCGCGGCCGAGATGTTGGACAAGGGGGTGTTGGCCCATAAAACCCTGGTGGCCACCGTCATGAGCAACATGGCGCTTGAAACGTTCATGACCGAACGCGGCGGACGTTTGCTCCGGACCAAGGTCGGGGACAGATATGTCGTCGAGGAAATGCGCCGGGGCGGGTATCTTTTTGGGGGCGAGCAGTCCGGGCATTTGGTGTTCATGGAACATTCCACGACGGGTGACGGGATCTTGGCGGCGTTGCAGCTCCTGAGTATCATGGTTGGACGACAGCGGCCCATTTCCGAAATCGCCGGACTTCTGACGCCGTATCCACAAAAATTGGTCAATGTGCGGGTTAAACAGAAAAAACCATTCGACGAGGTCGCATCCATCCGGCAGGCGGTGAACGACGCCGAAGCTCGACTTGGTCGGACAGGTCGCGTCTTATTGCGGTATTCCGGGACCGAAGCCTTGGCCCGGATCATGGTCGAGGCTCAAGATCAGACCCTTGTGGATTGTCTTTGCGATGAGTTGGTTCAGGCCGTGGAAACCGGGCTGGCATAAATTTTCGGAGACCGGGAAAGTCCTTCTCCGAGGTGGCTAACAATAAGGAGCGATGCATGCAGGTACGTAAAGTTGTCATCCCGGTGGCGGGATGGGGAACCCGGTCACTTCCGGCGACCAAAAATGTGCCCAAGGAAATACTCCCGGTGTTCCGCAAGCCTTCCATCCAATATATCGTGGAGGAAGCCATTGCTTCTGGATTGTCCGACGTGGTGTTTGTCAACAATCAGAACAAGCGCATCATCGAGGACCATTTCGATTACAATTTGGCCCTGGAACAGCTTCTTGAACGCAAGGGGCAAAAGACTCTTTTGGCCGAGGTACGCAAGGTGGCCGAGATGGCCAACATCATCGTCGTGCGTCAGAAGCAGCAGCTGGGTCTGGGTCACGCGGTGCATTGCGCCAAAGAGGTCATCAAGGACGAGCCGTTCGCGGTCATGGTCGGCGATGATCTGATGTTCAATCGCGATCCTGGCATCAACCAGTTGATCGAGGTGTACAAAAACGAGCGCATGCCCGTGGTTGGCGTGATGGAAGTGCCGCGCGACAAGGTCAGCCGATATGGCATCATCGACGCCGAGGAATTCGCGCCGGGCTTGTACCGAATCCGTGGAGTCAAGGAAAAGCCCACTCAAGACAGCGCGCCGTCGCGGCTGGCCCTGGTCGGCCGCTACGTGCTCACTCCTGAAATTTTTAAGCATCTTGAAGGAGTGGCCCCTGATCACACAGGAGAAATTCAACTCACCGACGCCCTGCAGACCTTGGCCCGGGAAAATCGTCTTCTGGCCGTGAAGTTGCGGGGACAGCGTTTCGATGTCGGGGATTGGGTCGATTACCTTACCGCGAATATCTATTTTGCCTTGCAGGACGAGGATTTGCGTTATGACCTTATCGATCGGTTACGGGAATTGATTCCACCTTCCCGCTAAGCGGTGTCTCGTCCATTTCAATTTCAGGGGGAGCGGGCTGGCCCGTTCCCCTTTTTTCCGTGGAGCGCATGAAATCTTTTTGTTCGGTTCTGCTTTTTTCCGCCCCATTTTCCACCCTGACGTACGCCGTGCCCCGTGACCTGCCGCCCGAAATGTGGGTGGTGGGGGCGCGGGTTCTCGTGCCCTTGGGGCGTGGTACGCGCCTGGGTATCCTGACTGGATTTGTCGAGACCGCGCCTCCTGGTGTGAACGCGCGCGACGTGCTCTGGCCCGTTGATCGGGTACCCATGTTTCGTGATACCTATCTGGATTTTATCCGGGATTTGTCCATTCGACAGATGGACGCGCCGGGCCTCATTTTAGCCCGTGTCTTGCCCGCTGGAGTCCGTGAAACACCTGAGTTTCGCGACAATAACGGAGGGCGTGTTCCCATCCAGGACCTGATTCGCGCCGCCGAGCCCCGTCGGCGGGCTTTGACAGAGGCGTGGCTGACGGGGGCGTTGACGTTGGCCGAGCCTCGCCGGATTCGGGAACGACTGTATTCCCTGGTGTCGGAGCCGCCATGGCCCATTCGTCCCCAGGCCACGGCGCAGATCGAAATTTTGCGCTATCTGGACTTGCATGGCGTGTCGTCGGCCAAGGTATTGCATGCTCATTTCGGGAAGAATTTGTCCCAACCCCTCGGCGCGTTGCTCAAGAAAGGGCTTGTGATCGAGGTCGAGTCTCGTCTGGCCGAAACGGAACCATCCGTTCCACGACCAGTTCCGGTTCAGTTGAACCCGGCGCAGACCGAGGCCGTGGATGGCTTCGAGCGGTTGCTGCAGTCCGACAGAGCCGAGTCGGCATTGCTTTTTGGGGTTACCGGCAGTGGCAAGACGGCAGTCTATTTGGAGTTGACCAAACGCTGCCTGCTGGCCGGGCGGCACGTCATGCTTCTTGCCCCGGAAGTGGCCATCGCGCTTAAATTGCATACGGATGTGCGCGCAGTGCTGCCGGATGTCCCGGTGGTCTTGAGCCACGGTTACCTTGGACCGGGACAGCGCCAGCGCGCGTTCATGGATTTGGTCGGGTGCGCGCGGCCGCATGTCATCGTCGGGACCAGATCGTGCCTTTTTCTTCCCGTGGAACCTGGTTTGGTTATCCTGGACGAGGAACATGACGCTTCCTTCAAGCAGGACGAAGGGTTGGTGTATCAGGCTCGGGAGTTGGCTTTCGGGCGTATCGCGCGGAGCCGGGGGCTACTCTTGATGGGCTCGGCCACGCCGGATATCAAGGTGTTTCACGCCGCCAAGTCCCAGGATATCGCCTTGGCTCGTCTGGATCAGCGGGCTGGTCCGGCAGAGTTGCCGGAGGTTCGACTGATTGACTTGCGGTCGGATCCGCCGGCTCATGGTCCTTTTGCGGCGAGCGCGCATGCGGAGATCAACGAGACCTTGGCCCGAGGAGATCAGGTCATCATTTTGCATAATCGGCGCGGCTATGCGCCCATTTTGTATTGCGAATCCTGCTCGGAGCCACTTAAATGTCCGCACTGCCAGGTCTCCATGACCTTTCACAAACGTCGCGAATTGGCCTTGTGTCACTATTGTGGGTACAGTCTGCCTTTTCCTGTCCCTTGTCCGACTTGTCAGGCCAGTGCCTTTCTCCCGCTTGGCGCGGGCACCGAGCGTTTGGAAGAATTTTTGAATCAGGATTTGCCCAAGGGCGTTCAAGCCCTGCGCCTGGATCGGGATGTGTCGCGGCGGGCCTCGGCCATGCAAGATGTTTTGGAGCGATTTGCCCGGCGTGAAGCCCAGGTTTTGGTCGGAACGCAGATGCTGAGCAAGGGATTGCATTTCCCGGGCGTGACCTTGGTGGTGGTCGTGGACGGGGACTTGGGCTTGAATCTTCCGGATTACAGGGCTACGGAACGCTGCTTTCAAATGCTGGTTCAGGTTGCCGGGCGGGCCGGGCGCGGTGAAAAGCCGGGCCGCGTGCTTATCCAAACCCGCAATCCCCGCCACTATTGTTGGCAATTCATTCGGCATAATGATTATGAGGGTTTTTTCCAGAAGGAGATCGTTCTGCGAAAGGCCATGGGATATCCGCCATTTGTCAAGTTGGCCTTGGTTCGTTTTTCCATGCCCGTGGATCGTGCCGAAGCTGACTTTCTGGCTGTGTTTGGGCGGACCTTGCGTGCTTTAGCCCAGAGCGTTGGAGTCCGGGTTTTGGGGCCGGCCCCGGCCCCGCTGGCGGTGCTGCGCGGACGCAAGCGATTTCAATGTTTGCTCAAGGCTGAAAATTGGCCAGTTATTCGGGGAATTTGTGTGGAATTGAAAAAATTGGTGCTCAAAGAGAAATACGTGCGACTGTCCGTGGATTTGGATCCCGTGGACATGTTGTAGTGTGGTCCAAGCAATCAAATCGAGGTGAAGGATGAGAAAACCCAGAGTGGCGGATGTTTTGAAGTCGGAAACGGAGATTGCTTCCGTGGTGATCATGGGCTGGGTGCGCACCAAAAGAGAGAGCAAGGATTTTGTTTTTTTGGAAATCAACGATGGGTCGTGTCTGAAAAGTTTACAGGCCATCGTGACCAAGGAGACATCCGGTTTTGAATTTATGGACCGCGTTGCCACGGGTGCGTCGGTCCGCCTGGAAGGCGCCCTCGTGGCATCGCCGGGACAGGGGCAAAAATGGGAACTCAAGACTGACCGCCTGGAGATTTTGGGCGAAGCCGATTCGAGTTATCCGCTGCAGAAAAAGCGGCATTCGGATGAGTACCTGCGCACCATCGCCCATCTGCGCCCCCGAACCAACAAATTCGGCGCCCTGAACCGCATTCGGGCCGAACTGTCCTACGGCGTGCATCAGTTTTTCCGCGAGCAGGGTTTTTTCAATGTCCACGCGCCCATCATTACCGGTTCGGACTGCGAAGGGGCGGGAGAGATGTTCCAGGTCACCACCCTTGATCTGTCCAGTGTCCCGAAGAAGAACGGCAAGGCCGACTTCGACCAGGATTTTTTCGGCAAGGAAGCCTCGCTTACGGTGTCCGGGCAGTTGGCAGCCGAAAATCTGGCCTGCGCCCTGGGGCGGGTCTACACTTTTGGGCCGACTTTCAGGGCCGAGAATTCCAATACACCCAAGCATGCCGCCGAGTTTTGGATGATCGAGCCGGAGATGGCCTTTGCCGACCTCTCCGACAACATGGATTTGGGCGAGAACTGCATCAAATGGCTTATCACCCATCTTATGGATAATTGCCGTGACGATCTGGAGCTTTTCGGCAATTTCGTGGACAAGGGCCTGTTCGCCACACTGGACAACATCCTGGCCAAGCCATTCATCCGCCTGCCCTACGCGGAGGCGGTAACCATCCTCAAGCGCGCGACCAAGACTTTCGAGTTTCCTGTGGATTTCGGCACTGACCTGCAGACCGAGCACGAACGCTACCTGACCGAGGATCATTTCAAGCAGCCGGTCATCGTTTTCGACTATCCCAAGGAGATCAAGGCTTTTTATATGCGCCTCAATGACGACGGCAAGACCGTGGGCGCCATGGATGTGCTTGTGCCGCGGATCGGGGAGCTCATCGGCGGCAGCGCCAGGGAAGAGCGCCTGGACGTGCTTGAGCGTCGCATCGAAGAACTCGGCCTGCCCAAGGAGGAATACTGGTGGTATCTGGACCTGCGTCGATTCGGATCCGTGCCGCACGCCGGGTTCGGCATGGGCTTTGAGAGGCTGCTGATGCTTGTGACCGGCATCGCCAATATCCGCGACGTCATTCCGTTCCCAAGAACGCCCAGACATCTTGAGTTTTGATTTATCTAGGCGCCTAAAATCAAATGATAAAAAAATAATTTTATATTTTTGTTGACAACGACGTGCCTCCTACATAGAAGCCTCTTTCTGCGCTGCTGAGTGGCGCTGCACGGGGACATAGTTCCTCGTCTTTGCGAAGATCGCTTCGTAAAGAAAATTGAAAAAAGATTGAAAAAAGTTCTTGACGGTGAAGAGGGATGCCTATAAAGACGATTTCCTCTTGGCCGCGGGGCTAAGGATCTTTGACAAATAAATAGCGAGTTGGAGCAA
>RZYB01000078.1 GCA_009930495.1 Deltaproteobacteria bacterium | reverse complement strand
GACCAGAATGTTGCGGCGCACGATGCCGAAGTGGTCAATGGCGTGGTTCAGGAAGACTTCACGCCGGATGCGGTCCAACGTGCGCCAGAACACGGGGCTGAGCACACGGGTGTTTTTGGCCAGGCTGGGGGCGATTTCTCCGCGGTCGTCGCGGACCACATCCATGATCAGGGCCTTGCGGCCATCGATCGCGGTGGTCACGCCATGCATGGCCACGAAGTGGGCACGCAGGTCCGCCGGGCACACATCCATGATTTTTTGGTAGTTGGCCCATTCATAGTCCAGAAAATCCGTGATGCCGTATTTGGTGCTGACGATATGGTTGGGGTCGGGGCGTCCGCCTTGGAAACGCCGTTTGGGCACGAGCACCTTGGCGCAGAGTTCGGGGTGGCCGAGTACCGCGAGGATTTGGCACCAGCCGCCTTTGACCAGTTGAGGTCCGAGTTCATGTTGCATGGGTACCGCCGGGATACGCCAGGGCGCGTTGCCAGTCCAGAATGGTTTGGGCCCGCTGGGACCAGGAGTGTCGGGCCGCGGTGGCCAGTTGTTTCCGGCGCAGCAGGGCGCGTTGGTCCGTGGTCAGGGCGTGCAGACGGTTCATGGCTTGGGCCAGGGACGCGGCCGAGCCCGGCGTGAAGAACAGGCAATTGTCGCCGTCGCGCAGAATGGGTCCGAGCACCGGCAAGTCCGCGCTCAGAATGGGGCGGCCCGTGGCCAGGTATTCAAAAAGTTTGAGGGGCGACATGAATTCGATCAGGTCGCCTTCGGGCAGGTAGGGCATGATCAGCATGTCCGCGTCGCGCAGCAGGGCGGGAATGGATTTGTGTTCGACGTTTGGATGGGTGAACAGATTGGGCGCCTTGCCGCCGAGACGGGCGATTTCCTCCGCCTTGCCGCCGATAATGGCTACATTCACGTCCAAACAGGGCGCGGCCTGGGCCAGGAAACCGGCGCCTTTTTCCGGACTCAGGGAACCGGTGTAGAGCAGGACCGGCCGGGCGTGAATTTCCGGGCCGAACAGTCGGGACAGTGCTCCGGCCGACACATGGGAAAACGCCTCCAGATCGACCCCATCCGGCGCGGTCAGCAGGCGCGTCGTGGACAAACCGGCCTGGGCGTAGGCGTTGGTCACGGCCTGGGAAATGCCGACCACGCCCGATCCCGGGGCCCTGTTCAGGGCCTGGACCAGACGTTCCAGGGGAACTTGGGCCGCGTCGCGGGTCACGACATGGGATTCGAAAAGCACGGCCCGGCCACGTTCGGCCAGAGCCAGGGCCAGGGTCGCGCTTCGGGTGAAAACGAGGTCCGCTGGACGCAAGGCGCGTAGCGCCGAGGAGTCAAAGTTTCGGTTCGGACCCTGTCCGTTGGACACGATGGTGAACCGGGCATTGCCGGGCTGGGGGCGGCCATAGGCGGCAAAGAGGCGTCCACTCCAACAGCGCAGACGGGTGCCCAGGTTGCCGGGAAGATAGACATCCAGGGTGTCGACCAGCGGCGCGAAGGCGCGGATCATGTTCATGACCTGCACGGAATTGGCGTGGCGGGAGGGGATTTTGGACTTGGCGACATAGGCCAGGCGGTTCAGACGCACGGCGAGTCCTGGCGCGCTGGGGCAAGACCTTGGAGCATGCCCAGAAGCACGAACACGAGGCCATGCACATTGGTGGAATAGAGGTGCATGTGCATGTGCAGATGGAGCAGCACGAGAACCACGGCCGCGCCCAGACCCGGGGCCATGGGCTCGTCGTGCCGGGTTTGCCATGCCGTGGCCAGGGGCGCGCCAAAGAGCACGGCCATGCAGGCCAGCCCCAGCAGACCGCTTTCGGCCAGGATGTGCAGAACGATGTGGTGGGCGTCCTCCAGGTTTTCGGGCGCTGTGTGTTGGGGCGCGCTTTCACGCCATGCGCGGACCAGGGGCTCGGCTTGGTCCTTGAATGCCTTGAAACCGACGCCAACCAGGGGATGGTTCTGAAAAAGTTCCCAGGCCGCGTGCCAGACAGCTTGGCGTTCGATCACGCCTTGGGACGTGACGAGGCGTTTCGGATCTGGGTCGAAGCGATCGGTCAGTCCGCTGATCAGGATGAAACCTGGAATCAGGACCGCGCCCAGACCCACGGCCAGAAATTTTTTGCGCCACAGAAGCAGAAGCGCCGACGCGGCCATGAACGCGGCCAGGGTCATGCGTTTGCCGCTCAAGACCAGGGAGCAGAGGAGCACGGGCAGGGCGGTCCAGGCCAACAGGCGCGGACGCGGCGCCGTGACGGTCAACAGGGCGTGGACACAGAAGAGCGCGCCCAGGGCCAGAAACAGGGCCGTTCGCGTCAGGTTGCGGAAGGTCAGGGTCAGGTCTTGGGGAGACAGGAGCAGACCGGCCACGGAGGACACCCCGGCCAGGGCTAGGCCCAGAACCAGGGCCATGTACGCGGCCAGGATGGCCGCGCCCAGGAGCATGGCCATGCCCAGACGTTCGGGGTGGGCGCGGGCAAAGGCCATACCCAGGACGAGCGGCGGCAGCCAGCCCAGGATGGACAGGGCCGCCCCGGTTTCGCCCTGTCCCAGGATCGCGGCGCACAAGGCCACGGCGCAAAAGCCGAAAACCGACAGACAAACCGGGTCCAGAAAAATCACCGGTCGTAGATCCCGTCGCCACAGAGCGTGGATGGTCCAGGCGCCGATGGCGGCCTTGACCCCATCCAGGGCGGATGGGTGAAAGCACAGAACCAAAAAATACATGCCCAGCAACGGAGAGAGCAGGCGCGCACTGGTGGAGGCGGGGGTCATGGGCGCTCCGTGATGTTGAGGAAAAAGCGTTCCAGGCGGTGGATCATGATATCCAGGGAATTGGCGGTGGCCTGCTCCCAGAACAGGCGCTTGCGCGCCACCAGGGTGGTATCGTCCAGGGTGTTGAGTTCCCGCAGGACGCGGGCGATATCCCCGGCCCCGGCCTCCGGGGAGAGCAGCGGCAGGCTCCGTGGCCAGACTTCGGCCACGCCGCCCACGTTTCGGGCCACGCAGACCAAACCTTCGGCCATGGCTTCGAGCAGGGCGTTGGGCAATCCCTCGCGACGGGAGGGAAGGAGAAAGATGTCCGCCTGACGCAGCAGGGCGCGGACATCGGACTGAAAGCCATGCCAGACGACGCGGTTCTCCAGACCCAGTTCCAGGACCAGGGCGCGAAGGCGATCCTCGATGCGCCCGGTGCCGACCACGTGGTAGAGGAGGTTCACCCCCTGTCCGGCCAGTTCCGCCAGGGCGCGCAGAACATCCTCGTGTCCCTTGTCGGCGTTGAGCTGGCTGGTTGAAATGCAGCGCAGGGGCCGGTGGATCTCGGTCGGCGGCGTGGGCGTGGGAACCTTGCCCGTGGGGATCACGGTGATTTCGTCCGGGCGCAGGTAGGGCAGTTCCAGGGGCAGAGCGTGTTTGATCTGCGCGCATGGAACCAGAATGGCCGGACGTATCCATCGGTGCAGGACGCGCACCTTCCAGGTGTCGAGCATGTCTCCGGCCAGCCCGACGCGGTGGACCACCGGGATGCCGAGCAGTTTGGCCGCCACGCCGGCGGAACGCATGTCCTTGCCGACATTGACCACGACCAGATCGGTTGCGTCGCGGCGAAACATGCCGAGAAAACGGGAGATGAGCAGAGGGTTGAAATCCGGGCCAAAGGAGCACCCCCGAGCGGGAAGGCCGCGCGCGCGCGCCGTGTCGATGAAGGGGCCTGGTCGTCCAATCAGCACAACGCGGTGCCCGCGCGCGGACAGACCCGAGGCCGCGTCGAGGGTCCAGGTTTTGACCCCGCCCCATTTGCGCGTGGAATTGACAAAGCAGAGATTCATGCGCGTCCTCTTTTGTGGGGGCCGGGGCCCAGGAGGTGTGGCAACAGTTTGCGCAGGAACCAGGGCGTGGATTTATTGTCCTTGACGGCCATGCGTCCGATGGTGAGCACCTGTGCGTGGGGATCCAGGCCGGTACCGCGGCCCAGGGTCAGCACGGCCTGGTAACCGGCATTGGCCGCTGCCTGCAGGGTGACGGTGTCGTGTTGTCCCCAGGGGAGGCAGAGAACGGGGCACGGGCGTTCCAGCACGCGTTCCAGGCAGCTTTTGGCGCTGGAAAAATCGTCCAGGCAGAAGCGCGCGCGGTGGGCGGCGGTGTGCAGGTCCAGTGGCTGGCCTTGCCAATCCAGGCCAAAACCCGCGTGGGCGTAGGCACTGCCCACCGCGTGGACCGGCGTGTCGGGCGTCGAGCCTGGCGGACAGAGCAGGGGGTGGCTCCAGTGCATGGCGTCGGCCAAGAATCCCGCGGCCCGGGCGTCGAGGAAACAGGCCTGGTGGGCGGCGGAATGGGCATAGACTTCCATGTGCAGGTCATGGACCAGGGCGCGCAGTTCCTCGTGGTTCATGAAGCCGGAACAGTCGCCGCGCACGGCGCGGGCCATGACCTGTCCAAATTCTTCGGTGGTGGGAAGCGTGGCGGATTGGTCCGCGCGGGGCCGGGCCGGGCCGGGCACGAGAAAATCGGTCACGGCGAAAAACACGGCGGTCATGTCGCGTTTGAGGAGTTCCGGAACAGCGTGGATCCAATTGTCCACGGTGGCGTCGTCAAAGGTCAGCACCATGCGCGGTTCAGCGGGAGGCGTGCCGTTGGCCAGGACGCCGAGCAGCTCATCCAGGCGCATGGTCCGTAATCCTAGGGACAGGAGCAGGTCCAGCTGCGCGCCCAGGCGTTGCGGAGTCATGCCACTTGCGGGGCGGACCTGATGATAACACAGAACCGGCACGCGGGCGCCACACAGAGTTTGGGCCAGGGTCAGCAGGCGCATGTCCGGCTCCTTTTGGCCGTGAGCAGTTCGCGGTACAGGGCCATGGTTCTGTCGCGCATGGCGGCAATGGAGAACTCCGCTCTGAGTCGTGTCTGGTCGGCCTCGGGCAGGGCCATGGCCGCGTCCAGTTGCGCGGTGGCCGGGCGTTCCGGATTCCAGAACAGGATGCGGTCGTAGTAGGCGCGGATTTCTTCCACGGGCGTGGCGCGTCGGGCCAGGATGGGCAGGCCGTGGGCGCAGGCTTCCAGCATGACGCCAGGCATGCCCTCGACGCCGTGTTCGGAGCAGAACAGCAGACAATCCAGGGCAGCGTAGCAACGATGGATATCCCGGCGTTCGCCGAGAAAGGTGACATGGTCGTCCAGGGCGTGTTCCCGCGCCCACTGTTGGTGGCGCGGGAGGTCTCCACCCGTGCCGACGACCAGAAAGTGGTACGCGTGGGGGGACTGGCGCGCGGCTTGGCGCGCAATCTCCAGAAAGAGATCCAAACCCTTGCCGGAGGTGACGCGACCGACAAAGCCGATAAGCCGTGGCCCGTCGGGCAGCCCCAGCTCGGCGCGGGACGCGGGTGGGGTGGCATCCGGCAGGTCCAGGCCATTGTGCAGAACGGTCAGTCGGTCGTCGGGCAGCCGGGTATGGCGCTGGAAGTAGTCGCGGGATTCATGGGAGACAAAAAGAATGCGGTCGGTGAGCAGGCGATGCAGCAGGGTTTCTTCCAGAATTTGTTTTGTACGACGCGCAATCGTGGCGCCGTACCAGTGTTGGTCGCACAGATGCACCTGGGCGACGCGCACCGGGACACGGGCCAGGCTTGCGGCCAGGATGCCGGAGATATTGCCGCCAAAGGAGTGGGTGTGCACGATCTGGGCGCCATGGAGGCGGAAAAGGCGGGCCAGCTTCCCGATGTCGATCGGATTCCAGTGCCCCTTGCGCGGTAAAAAATGGGTATGGACCCCGAGCGCGGACAGTTCGTCGAAAAAGATGCCTCTGTCCTTGTAGGTGACGATATGGACCTCGAAGTCCGAGGTGAGCAGGGGCAGCAGGGAACGCAGGCGGCGTTGCACGCCGCCGATGCCCAGATTGTTGGTGACGCGGAAGAGAACGGGTTTACGCATTTGTGTCGTGTTGTTGTCGGCGTGTCGCCGGAAGCGGTGCCGGGATTGTTCATGCGTGGCGTGGGCTCGTTGCGGAGAGATGATGGTTTCGCCGGGCGCCTCGGCCGGCCTTGGGACGTCGGGACCTGGTCGTCGAAATCGTTTTGGCCCCGGGCAAAGCCTGGATAGCCCCTAGCAGAGGGAAAAAGGCGGGGCAAGTCGGGAGGCGGCCCTCCGTATTGCCAAGAACCCATGGAAAAGATAGCAGCAGTCGTCATGGCGGCCACACGAATCCTTTTTATTTCACGCGCCGAGTTTATCTCGCCGATCCATGCGGATTTGAAGCGCCATGCATGCCAGGCCGTGGTGGTCGAGGACCGCGCTTCGGCCTTGAAGGTGCTCGAATCTCGCTCCTTTGACGTGATTTTCACCCAACCCGTCCTGCCAGGATATCGGGCCCAGGATTTGTTCGAGTCGCCGCTGCTGTCCGGGGCGAGCACGCCGGTGGTCGTGTTCACGGACAAGGGCAGCGTGGACGAGGCCAAACTGTACATGGAACTGGGCGCCCAGGACTACTGGCTGGCGCCGCTGTCCTGGGAGAAAATCCAGGCGATCCTGCCCCGCGAGGTGGCGCCGCCCACCCCGGTGGCCGCCGCGCGTCGGGACGCGTCCATCATTGGCCGGCATCCGGCCGTGATCCGGGTTTTGGCCCTGGCCAGGCAGGTGGCTCCGTCCAAGGCCACGGTGCTCATTTCCGGCGAATCGGGCACGGGCAAGGAAATGTTCGCGCGCTATATCCACGTCCATTCAGGTCGGGAAAACGGCCCTTTCGTGGCCGTGAACTGCGCCGCCCTGCCCGAACATCTGCTGGAAAGCGAGCTCTTCGGCCATGAAAAAGGCGCTTTTACCGGCGCCATTTCCCGCAAGCTTGGTCGGTTCGAGCTGGCTTCGGGCGGCACCCTGCTCTTGGATGAAATTTCCGAAATGGATCTGGCCCTGCAGGCCAAGCTGCTGCGCGCCCTGCAGGAAGGCGAGATCGATCGCGTCGGAGGCACCGAGACGGTCAAGATCGATGTGCGCGTTCTGGCCACGACCAACCGGAACCTGGAACAGAGCGTGGAGCGGGGGGAATTCCGGCAGGATCTGTACTACCGCCTGAACGTCATCCCCCTGCGGCTGCCGCCATTGCGCGAGCGTGGCGAGGATGCCTTGCTGTTGGCGGAATACTTCATGGCCCGGTACTGCCGCGAATATGGATTGGGCGCCTTGCGCCTGTCCGACGAGGCCATCGCCTGGCTGCTGGATTACGCGTGGCCCGGCAACGTGCGCGAGCTTCAGAACCTGATGGAACGGGCCGTGCTTTTGGCTGGTTCGGGGCCGATCCGACCGGCGCATTTTTTGATGGACGGTCAGGAATGGGACCCCTCGCGGTCGGATTTCGCCGAGTCCGACGCATCCGCCGACGAGATGGATGGCGATACGCCGCCCATGCCCCTGACGGCCGCTCCCGATGCCGATGGCCGCATTCCGACCATCCAGGAGATGGAGATGCACCTCATCATGAAAAGCCTGGACAGAACCATGGGCAATCGGACCAAGGCTTCGGAGCTGCTCGGGATTTCCGTGCGCACCTTGCGCAACAAATTGAGTGAATACAGAAAGATCGGCCTGAATGTCTAAGTCGTGGGCCGGATGGAGCAGAACATGGTATTGAACACTCAGGTGGACGGCTATTTGGCCAATTCGTCCTGGATCCGGCGCATGTTCGAGGCCGGCATTGAACTGAAAAAGAAATACGGTCCGGAAAACGTGTATGATTTCAGCCTGGGTAATCCGGATTTGGCTCCACCGGCGGTCGTGGCCGAGGGCCTGCGCGCCCTGGCCGACGAGGCGGATCAGTCCTTTGTCTTTGGATACATGCCCAACGCCGGTTACCCCCAGGTTCGCGCCCGCCTGGCCCAGGTGATCGCGGCCGAGCAGGAGGCCGAGGTCGGCCCGGACCATGTCGTGGTCACCTGTGGCGCGGCCGGGGGGATCAACGCCCTGTTCCGGGCCGTGCTCGAGCCTGGCGACGAGGTTTTGTGTCCGGCGCCGTATTTCGTGGAATACGGTTTTTATGTCGAGAATTTTCAGGGCGTGCTCAAGGCCGTGCCCGCCAAGCCGCTGACCTTTGAACTTGATCTGGAGGCCGTCGCCGGTGCCATCACGGATCGTACCCGGTGCGTGCTGATTAATTCTCCGAACAATCCCACGGGCCGCATTTATTCCTCGGAGGAAATCGCGCGTCTGGCCGGACTGTTGCGTTCGGCCTCGGCCAGGATAGGGCGCTCCATCCTGTTGGTGTCCGACGAGCCCTATCGTTTTCTGGCCTATGACGGTGTCCGGGTGCCGGCTGTTTTCCCGATGTACGAACACAGCGTCGTGGTCAGTTCTTTTTCCAAGAACCTGGCCCTGGCCGGGGAACGGGTCGGCTACGTGGCCGTCAATCCGGCCATGCCCGATGCGGCGCGACTCGTGGCCGGGGTGATTTTGACCAACCGCATTCTGGGTTTTGTCAATGCTCCGGCCGTGGGCCAAAAGCTTTTGGCCCGCGCCCTGGGGCACGCGGTGGACGCATCGATCTATGCGCGTCGTCGCGAGGCCATGGCCGAAGTGCTGCGCGCGGCCGGTCTGGAATTTTCCATGCCCCAGGGCGCGTTCTACTTCTTCCCGCGCATTCCCAAGGGAACTGACGACACCGCCTTCGTCAAGACACTCATGGACGAACAGATTCTGGCCGTGCCCGGATCCGGATTCGGGTATCCGGGATATTTCCGCCTCGCTTTCTGCGTTGATGAGTCCGTCATTCGGAAGTCCGCGCCCGGATTTGTCCGGGCCGTGGCCAAGGCCTTGGCCTAGGGCGCGTTCATGGATCGCGGCCGCCGGTTTTATGGCGGTCGGGGGCCTGGGGCGGGCGCCGTGACCGCTACTTGACGCATGGATTGATCTTGTCTATGCGGGTCTACTTCTTTTCCCTAGCATAGGTGTTTCCGCATGTTCGACAGCTTGTCCGACCGGCTTGATTCGGTCTTCAAAAAATTACGCGGCCATGGCCGCCTTGACGAAGGCAATATTCAGGACGGGTTGCGCGAAGTGCGCATGGCCCTCCTGGAAGCGGACGTCAATTTCAAGGTCGTCAAGGAATTTGTCGAACGGGTCAAGGCGCGGGCCTTGGGCCAGGATGTCCTGGCGAGCCTCACGCCCGGACAGCAAGTCATCAAGATCGTGCACGAGGAGCTGATCGCCCTGCTGGGAGGGGAGAGCTGCGGCTTGGATTTCAAGGGCAAGCCGCCCTACGTGATCATGATGGCCGGTTTGCAGGGCTCGGGAAAAACAACCTCGGCCGCCAAGCTCGCCTTGTTCCTGCGCCGCCAAAAATATGCCCCGTATCTGGTCCCGGCCGATGTCTATCGCCCGGCGGCCATTGACCAGTTGCAAAAGCTCGGCGCCGAACTGGGTATCCCGGTGTATCCATCCACCGTGGATATGAGCCCGGTGGATATTTGCGCCAATGCCATGCGCGAGGCCGGCCTCAAGGGCTGCTCCGTGATTTTGCTGGATACGGCCGGTCGGTTGCATATCGACGAGCTGCTCATGCAGGAGTTGGTCGGCATCAAGGAAAAGTGTCGGCCGCAGGAAATTTTGTTCGTGGCCGACGCCATGACCGGCCAGGACGCGGTGACCGTGGCCGAGAAGTTCGACGAGGTCCTGGATCTGACCGGTGTCGTCCTGACCAAGATGGATGGTGACGCACGGGGTGGCGCGGCCTTGTCCATCAAGTCCATCACCGGCAAGCCGCTCAAGTTCGTGGGTACTGGCGAGCGTCTGAACGAACTCGAGGTGTTCCACCCCGACCGCATCGCGTCGCGCATTTTGGGCATGGGCGACGTGCTGACCTTGATCGAGAAGGCGCAGTCCACCATTGACGCCAAGGAAGCCGAGGCCCTGGAGCGGAAGTTCAAGAAGGCCGAGTTTGATCTCGAGGATTTTCGGACGCAGATGCGGCGGATCAAGAAGTTGGGTTCGCTTGAAGGAATTTTGAAACTCATCCCGGGCATGGGGCAGATCCGCAAGCAGCTCACGGACGTGCAGATGCCGGAGAAAGAGCTGGCCCGGGTCGAGGCCATGATCAGTTCCATGACCATGGCCGAGCGCCATGATCCGCAAATCATCAATCCCAGTCGCAAACAACGCATTGCCAAGGGTAGCGGAACCACCGTGACCGAGGTCAATCAGCTTTTGCGTAATTTTGAACAGATGCGGAAGATGATGAAGAAGATGGCCGGAGGCAAGATGCCATCCCTGCCCCAGGGCGGGCGCATGCCCGGGATGCCTCCGGGCATGGGCGGAATGCCGGCTGGTCTGCCGGGAATGCCTCCGGGCATGCCCGGTATGCCCGGCTCGTCCGGGCGCTCCGCGGCCGAGGCGGCCAAGCTCAAGGAAAGGCGCAAGAAGGCCAAAAAGCAACGCAAGAAAAAATAGCGGCTCGCGATTGCCGGGGTTCGTCCCCGGCCCGTCGACGTGCCCGCGTACTACACTCAGGGAGAATAACAATGGCTTTGAAACTCAGACTGACCCGCATGGGCTCCAAGAAAAAACCGTTTTACCGCATCGTGGCCGTGAACAGCGAAACCCGTCGCGATGGTCGCGCCCTGGACTATGTGGGATACTACAACCCCATGACCGAACCCCAGGACATCAAAATCGATCAAGACAAGGTCAAGGCCTGGATCGAGCGTGGCGCCAAGCCCTCGGATACCGTTCGCTCCTTGCTAAAAAAGTCTGGATTCAGTAATTAATACCTCCAAGGCTCGTCGGATGGCTCGACTTGCGAATCCACTCTTCAGCGGAGGTGTCCATGCTCAAGGATCTGATCGAATTCATAGCGAAGTCGTTGGTGGATAATCCGGACAACGTTTCTGTTTCCGAAATCGAGGGCGAGCAGACTTCCGTCATCGAATTGAAGGTCGCCAAGGAGGATCTGGGCAAGGTCATCGGCAAACAAGGCCGCACGGCACGGGCCATGCGGACCATTCTGGGCGCGGCTTCGACCAAGGCCAGAAAACGTTCCGTTCTGGAAATTCTGGAGTAGCGTGTCCGAAGACAGGTTGGATCCGGCCAAGCTCGTGGAGTTGGGCCGGGTTGAAAAGCCACATGGCCTCAGGGGGGAGCTCTGCATTGAACTTTATGCGGACTCCCCTTTCCTCTTTGAGCATTTGGCCCGCGTTTATCTGCGGTTGCCGGGCAAAAAACCCAAACCGTGCCGGGTCGAGGCGTGGCGTCCGCACAGGGGGCGTGTCTTGCTGATGCTGGACCGTAGCCAGGGCCGGGATCAGGCCGAGGCCTGGAGAGGCGCGGAGCTTCTCGCCCGGGAGCGGGATGTGCCCGAACAGGACGGCGACGGCATTCGGCCCGAGGATTTGATCGGCCTGCCGGTTGTCCATGTGGCGGGGGGCCGGATCGGTATTTTGGACGATATCCAGGATATCGCCGGTCAGGAAATCTGGTTTATCCATGACGAGGCCGGAAACGAGATTCTGCTGCCAGCCGTGGAGGAGTTTGTGCGCGAGATTGATCTCGAGACCGGGGTCATCCATGTCGAGCCGCCGGATGGTTTGCTCGAGCTTTATCAAAACTCATGACATGGCGCTGTTTTGGATGTCTGGCATCCAGAACCGGAGAGTGAATGCGGTTTTCGGTTGTTTCCATATTTCCGGAATTTTTTGATTCCCCGTTGTCCTGTGGACTCCTGTCCAAGGCGCGGGACAAGGGCTTGGTGCGTTTTACGTTCCTCAATCCCCGCGACTATTCCACGGACAAGCATCACAATGTCGACGACCGTCCCTATGGCGGCGGGCCGGGGATGGTCATGGCCGTGGATCCGTTGCGCCGGGCCCTGGCCACGGTGCCCGCGTCCGCCCGTGTGCTCATGATGAGTCCCAAGGGTCGCCCCCTGACCCAG
>RZYB01000077.1 GCA_009930495.1 Deltaproteobacteria bacterium | reverse complement strand
AGGAACCCATGCCGGAACCGATCCGGACTTCAGAAACCACCAACGAGGTGGACTTCGCCCCGACCCAGGCCAAGACATCGGGATGGCGCCGTTTTTTGGGTCTCGGGCCCAAAAACGCCACGCCGACAGAAACACCCGGGACCGAACCGGCCCAACAGAAACCGACGCAACCGGTAGTCGCCCCGGATAAACCCAAACCAGAGCTGCTCTTCCAGGAAAAACCGTCGGCCCAGCCGGCCCTGGAGCCCTGGCAGGAAAACCTGGTCGCGGCGCTGCGCGGAGCCGAGCCCCGGTTATCCACCTGGATGGGCCATATTCTCGATGGCGTGGACCGGCGGGGCGATATCCTCTGGATCCGACTGCGTTTTCTGTTCACCCAGCTCGATGTGCCCACGAACGAAAGCGAGGACTTCATCGCCCGCTTCGATACCTGGCTGGGCGACATGGACTATGACCGGGTGGAGGAATTCCGGTCGGAACTGCAATACCGCATGGCGCTGGCCCTGGACCTGGAAGACGAGGAAGACGAACGCAACCGCCTGTTCCTGAAACTCTCGGCCGGCCTGGGCAAGACCCGTGAGCAGTTGACCATGCGTATCGATCAGCTCCTGTCCTTGGCGGGTGGCTATGACGACCAGTTTTGGGAAGAATTGGAGGAAATCCTGCTCATGGCGGATGTTGGCGTGACCGCCACCCAAGAGCTGCTCAAGCGCCTCAAGCCCAAGGTGCGCAAGGCTGGCAGCCGCGACGCGGCCGAGTTCAAGGCCCTGCTCAAGGAAGAGCTGATCGCGGTCTTTGTCGAACCCACCGCACCCACGGTCCCGCGCATGCCGGAAGTGGTGCTCATGGTCGGCGTCAATGGCGCGGGCAAAACCACGACCATCGCCAAGCTGGCCCACCGGGCCCAGATGCAGGGCCGCAAGGTTCTGGTGGCGGCCGGCGACACGTTCCGCGCCGCAGCCATCGAACAGCTCCAGGTCTGGTCCAAACGGGTTGGGGCCGGTTTCTACGCCAAGGCCCACGGGAGCGACCCGGCCGCGGTGGCTTTCGAAGCCGTGGACCACGCCATCAAGGACGGCTATGATTTGGTTTTCGTGGACACCGCCGGCCGTCTGCAAACCAAGCACAATCTCATGGAAGAATTGAAAAAAATAAATCGGGTTCTGGGTAAGAAACTCGAAGGCGCGCCCCATCGAACCATCCTGGTTTTGGACGCGACCACCGGCCAAAATGCCCTGTCCCAGGTCAAGCTCTTTTCCCAGTCCTCGCCCGTGAACGAAATCGTGCTGACCAAGCTGGACGGCACGGCCAAGGGCGGCATCATCGTGGCCATTGCCCTGGAATTTGGCATCCCGATCAGCTTTGTCGGCCTGGGCGAAAAAATGGAGGACCTGCGCCCCTTCTCGGGGCCTGAATTCGCAAACGCCCTCTTCGATTGATCCAACGCGGCACAACGCCGTGACCAGCCCTCTTTCCGTTCATAAAAAACCGATTACAAACAAAAAAGCGACCAGACTTGGGCCTGGTCGCTTTTTTGTTTGGTTCAAGACGCCATTTGCCCGACAATATGGCAAACGAAATCAAACGCTATCCATCACGAACCCGTCCGGCGCCAACGATCCCAATGCGTGGATGGGCCGTGACCCGACGGATTCCGAGCGCATGGCCGCCACGATCCGCGTCGCCTCGGCCAAGCCAGAATCAAACCCATCCCACCCCGGATCCGTCGAGGCGGAAAAACCCGGCATGTCGATACGCCAATGATGGAGAAACAAGCCGCCCGACTCCGCCAATCCGTGAACCGGATCTCCCAGAATGGGATGTCCGGCATGCGCCAAATGGGCCCGGATCTGGTGCCGCCGCCCCTTGAAAATCCGGGTCAGGACCATGGTGGTCGCGCCCAACGGAATCAAGGGAAAAATCTGGGTCCAGCGCAAGGGGACATCGTCGGATCCCGTGACCCGGACAACGGTCCGCTTGGCATCGAGAATCCTGCCGCGCAGTTCCATCGCCGGACACTCCCCATGGACCACGGCCAGATACCATTTGGAGACCAGGCCCTGCTCCTGCCAGCTTTTATACAGCGCCCGATCCACGTCCCGCCGCGCGGCCAAAACCAATCCGGAAGTCAGGCCGTCGAGACGATTCACCAGTTTCCAGCCGTTAAGTCCCATCCCCGGCAACAACGTTTCCAGGCTCGACTCCTTGCCGGCCACGGTATGCAGGCCGCCGGGTTTGTCCAAGGCTGCAAAACGCGCATCCCGGGCGACAATGAGCACGCTTGGGTAGACCGCGTCCGGACCAGGATCCTCGGTCACGACAACGCGTTGACCGGAACGGACCAGATCTCCCTTGCGCCTCGGCCGTCCGTCCACGGAAACCAGGCCCTGGTCGATGAGGTACCGGCAGCGCCTCAGGCCCAGGCCCGTTTCCCGTGCCAGAACCTTGTCCAGGCGCAAGGCTGCATGCCCTGAAGGCAGCGTGAAAATGGTCATGGGTTCACCCCGCAATGATCACGGCCCAACTCAGCCGAGATTTTTCGCGGTGGCGATGCGGTAGATTTCATGCGGATCGAGAATCAGAATGACGCTGCCATCGCCCATGATGGTCGCGCCGGAAATACCATGGATGTCGCCCAGATAATCACCCATGGATTTGATGACCACATCCTGACGCTGCAAAAGCTGATCGACGACAAGTCCCAGCCGGCGGTCATTGATGTTTAAAATGACCACGGGCAGCAGATCGCGCTGTTGCGGAGTGGCGGACAAATCAAGAATTTCACCCAAATCCACTAGGCCAAGCACGTCACCGCGCAGGGTCGTGGCTTTGCGACGATTGATCTCGTTGATCTTGGATGCCGAGATTTTTGTTGTCTCGGACACGGCGTCCAGGGGAATGGCGTACGTGTCTCCCGCCACCTGGACCATGAGCGCGTCAATGATGGCCAGGGTCAGGGGCAGGGTCAACGTGAAGGTGGTGCCCTTGCCCACCTCGGACTGAACCTGCACGCTCCCCTTGAGCTCCTTGATATTGTTGCGCACCACGTCCATGCCCACGCCCCGTCCGGAGATATCCGTGATCTGGGCGGCCGTCGAAAAACCCGGCGCGAAAATCAATTCGCGGGCGGCCCGGTCATCCATGGTCCGGGCCTCGTCCTCGCTGATCAGGCCCTTTTCGATAGCCTTGCGGCGCATGACATCGGGATCGATCCCCTTGCCGTCGTCCTCGACTTCGATCAGCACGGAATTCCCCTTGTGAAAAGCCCGCAGCCAAACCCGACCCGTTTCCGGCTTGCCCGCGGCAATTCGTACTTCGGCGGATTCCAGGCCGTGATCGACGGAATTGCGCAGCAAATGCACCAACGGATCGCCAATGACCTCGACCACGCTTTTGTCCAGCTCGGTCTCCTCGCCTTCGGTGATCAGCTCCACTTTCTTGCCGGATTTCCGACTCAAATCGCGAATGAGACGCGGAAATTTTGAAAAAACCGTCTGCACCGGAACCATGCGCACATGCATGATGGTATCTTGCAGATCATCGGAAATACGATTCATGGAATAGGTCGTTTCGGTCAGATGCTGGGCGATATCGTGCGCATTTTCTCCAGCTTCCAAGGCCTTGGCCAGCATGGCGAAACGGTTGCGATTGATGATCAGCTCGCCGATCAGATTCATCAAGTGATCGAGCTTGGCATGGTCGACGCGAATGGTGGACGATGTCTTCTTGGACTTGTCCTTGGCCGTTTTTTGCGAATCATCTCGATCGTCCCCCCCGGCCTCGGCGATCACGGTCCGCGCATCGGTGGCGGCGGCCTCCGGGCATGCAGCCACGGGCACGGACTCAGGCTCGGTACGTGGCGCGGTTTTCAATCCAGCCAGGGCCTTGCCGACCATTTCCTCCAGAATGGAGACTTCCTGTTCAAGCATCCCAAGCATGAGCGAAAAGTCGAGCCCCGTGTCCCGCGCCTGGCGGACCAAACCGGCCGTACGCTCGGCGTAAACGCGCAGGTCGTCCTGATTCATGTAGGCCGAGGAATTTTGCAACGAGGACAATGAGCGATACAAGCCGTCGATATACTCCCGCTGGTTTGGATCCTTGGCCAGAACGGACAGGGCCAGGCTCATGTTTTCCAACTGCTGGGTTACCGTGTCCTCGAAAATGGCCAGATCCTCGGGATCAACGCCAGCCGCGACGGCTGTGACCGGGGGCGCAGCCGAAACAGGGACAAGCCGCGACGCCGCGGGTTTTTCATCGCAACCCGGACCATCCCCGAAAGCCTGTTCGGCCCGCAACCCTTCGACCAGGGCCGCGATGTCCACCGGCGTGGTCCGAGCTGTCCGAGGGTCAATGCGCCGCAACAGCTCCTCCAACCCATCGACCACGGACAAGAGCAAATCCACGGTGCCACGCGTCAGCGCATGGTCGCCCTTGCGGACTCCATTGAGAAGGGTCTCGGCTTCATGCGTCAGGGCATTGAGCTCGACATGGCCGATGATGCCGGAATTACCCTTGAAATTATGAAAATACCGGAAGAGGTCATTGATCAGCTCGGCATCGGTCGGGTCCTGCTCCGCCCGGACCAGGGCTTCGTTCAAGGCGGTGATGGCTTCCTGGGCTTCCTCCAAAAAATCACTCAAATGCTCCTCGTTGACCACGGTCAAGGTGTAGGCCGGCAATTCGGGCGCGTTCTTGAGCGACAAGCGATAGACGCCCGCCTCGGAGCAGTCCGCTTGCGCGGCGGGCGGCACTGTCGACGGCGAGGCCGGCGCGGGAGTAGCGCCAGAAAGCAGATCGTCCAGGGCCCCGATCAAGGATTCGATGTTGCCCTCCCCCTCGTGCCCATGTTCTTCCAAGGACTCGATCATTTCCTTGAGCATGTCCGTGGTCTTGAGAATCAGGTCCATGATTTCCGAAGTGACCCGCATCCTCCCTCTGCGCAGCTCGTCGAGGACGCTCTCGCCCTTGTGGGCCAAGCGATTCATCCGATTCAATCCCAAAAAACCCGACGCCCCTTTCAACGAATGCATGGGCCGGAAAATCTCGTCCAAAAGGCCCAGATTGTCGGGCGTCCGCTCCAGCTCCAACAGGGTCGGCTCAATGGTCTCCAGATGCTCCCTGGCTTCGATGACGAAATCCGCGTAAATTTCCGGATCCATGAAATCCTGGTTCATTCAAAACCCCTTTCGTGCCTTGTTTCTCTTCACCAAACGACGCCCCACGTGTTCCCCGGCCTCGAAAAATTCTTTCCCGTGAAATTCCGGTGTTGGCGCCATCAACCGAGCAGCATCTTGACGTTGCGGAGCATCTTTTCAGGCTGGGCCGGTTTAACCATGTACATATTCGCTCCCAGGTTCAGGCCGGCCTGGATGTCCTTCTCCTGGCCTTCTGTGGATAAAACCACAATGGGAATATCACGATAGGCGTCCTGCTCGCGGACCGTCTTGATGAAGGTGAAACCGTCCATCCGTGGCATATTGATATCGGAAATGATCAAATCGACCTTGCCTGTCGCATAGAGCTTTTCCAGGCCGTCCAAACCATCCTCGGCCACGGTTACCTTGAAGCCTTCCTTTTTCATGATGAAGGCCACCAGGTTCCGAACCGTCTTTGAATCATCCACAATCAAAATATGCTTGGCCATGCTCCCTCCGCAATCACTTTTCGGCTTCCGCTACCGATCCAGAACAGTACGCACCAATTGATCCACGGCGATGATGCCGATCAGCTTGTCTTGAAATTTCAAAAGCCCGGCAAGATGATCGCCGCCAACGCCGAGCCGGGCCTCGATGTTCCATTCCACATCCTCGGCGCGTACCCGGTACATGGTCGCCACGGCATGGACGATCAAACCGATTTGCAACCCCTCGTGCCGGCAGACCGCGATAAAGCGTTCTCGATCCTCGTCCCGGGCCGTGAGGCGCAGCAAGTCATTGAGCCGGACAAGGGGCGTGACCCGCCCTCGCAAGTTAATGATGCCGGAGATGTATGCCGGTGCCGCCGGCAATTTGGTCGGTTCGACAAAGGTGATGACCTCCTGCACCATGGAGATAGGCAGGGCGTATTCCTGGCCGGACAAAAAAAAGGACACAAGCTGGATTTCAGCCGCGGCGCGCAATTGCTCCTGAACCGTGGCCACGGCTGGTGGCGCGGCCTTGGCCACGGTCGTGCTCGCCGACCCAATGGCTGGCTCGGCCATGGGCGCGGTTTCGGCCTGTGCCTTGGGAGTCAGGACAGCCTCGGGATTCTGAACCGGGACCTCGCGGGCCACGCCCAATCCAGCGTAACGGCGCAAAAACGCCTGTTCCGCCTCGGTCAGATCCGTGTTGCTTCCGGAGCCAAACTCCTGTTGCAAAAAATATTCTTCCGGCGTTTTCACGCAATCGCTCATGCTTCCTCCATCCGCTCCAATTCCTTGGCCAATTCCAGGTATTCCAATGCTCCGCGCGAGCTCGGCGCCAAGTCGGTGATAGTCAGGCCATGGGCGCAGGCCTCGCGAAACTTGGTATCCATGTTGATGACGGTTTCGAACATGCGCGGCCCCATTTTTTGGCGCAACAACGCAAGCACCCGACGACACGCACTGGCCCGGCAATCAAACATGGTGGCCAGGGCCTTGTAGCGGACCGGTCGCTTCAGGCCTCTTTCCAGGGCGCCCAAAGTCGCGAAAAGCAGCTTGAGTCCGTGCAGGGCCAAGAAATCCGTCTGAATGGGGATGACGACCAAATCCGCCGCCACCAGGGCATTGACCAGCAACACGCTCATCTGGGGCGGGCAGTCCAGCAAGACATAGTCGTATCGAGACCTGATGGCGGCAATGCGTCCGGCCAGGATAAGCCCCTTGTTTGGTCGATCGCGCAGGTCCGTTTCCAGATCCGAGAGTCTGGTGTCGCTGGGCACGAAATCAAAACCATGCGACGCGCGGCGATGGATGACCGAAGTCCACAACGCCCGCGCGTCGTCGTGATCCGCGAAAACATCGAAGGCAGTGCCGGTCACGCTTTCCGGGTAATAGGCCAGATGGATGCTGGCGCTGGCGTGAGGATCCATGTCCATGACCAAAACCTTGCGTCCCAGGACGCCGAGACTCGCGGCCAGGGACAAGGTGGTCGTGGTCTTGCCGACCCCGCCCTTCTGGTTGGCGACAGAGAGCACTGTTCCCATGTCAGTCCCGACCGTGCCTGGACTGGCGACGGAGCTCGTCCTGAATCAAGCCATGCAGCGCGCGCCAGTCATCGTCGTACACATCCGTGAAACGAAGACCCAGGCAATAACTGCGCAGCGCTATGCGTTCCTCGACCCGCACCACCTCGGCCACGGCTTGCAGGGTCTGGTCCACGTCACTCTCGAAAACCTTGAAAAAACCGGGATGGAACTTGTTCAGCCTGGCCATGTGCAAACGGACCTGGACCTTGGAGCCAAGCTCAAACCGTCGTGGCACCACCACGGCCAATCCTCCAGCGCTGACATCTTCGCAAACGGCGCTGATGCGCGGCTGCTGCTTGAGGGGAAAAACAAACTCCGCCAGCTCCAGACGATAGGGTTTGGGCAGGCGCGCGTGCTGTCTGCGTTCACTATCCTGGGACACTCAAACCTCCTTCTTGTACACGATGGCCCCCGGGTGATGAATCGGCTTGAAAGCCCGGGACAGGTTATGCAGCGATTCCGAGTGGCCAATGAACAAATATCCGCCAGGCAACAAATTATCATAAAAGCCGCCGATAACCTGGCGCTTCATCTCCTCGTCGAAATAGATGATCACGTTGCGACAAAACACGATCTGGGAACGCTCCACCCGCTTGATCTGCATCCGGTCGCTCAAATTCAACTGTCCGAACTGGACCAGATTGCGGATCTCGTTCTTGATCCGGAAACGTCCATCTCCGTCCTTGTCGAAGTAACGGGTGACAATTTCCTTGGGCGTTGTCCGCAGGGCGTATTCCGTGTAGACGCCGCGTCTGGCAGAATGGAGCACGCCCTCGGACAGGTCGCTGGCCGTGATGCGGATATCCCAGGATGCGATTTCAAACCGCAAAACCTCGTGCAACATGATCGACAAAGTGTAAGGTTCCTCGCCCGTGGAGCAGCCCGCCGACCAAATCCGCAAGGATCTGTCCCCGGCCTTGCGTCTGGCCTCCAGAGCCTCTTTCAGGATCACGTCCTGAAAGACCTGCAACTGCGGTGGATTACGATAAAAACTGGTTTCATTGGTGGTGATGACCTCGAACAAGCGGTTGAGTTCGCTCTTGCGGCCCGAATCGTATTTGAGAAAATAAAAATATTCCCCAAAACTTTTGAGATTGAGCTCCTTGAGGCGGTTGCCAAGACGATTTTCAAGCAAATACTTCCGGTTATCAGCAATAAAAATTCCGCTTTGCTCATAAACGAAATCACGCAGGTTGACGAATTCCTCGTCGTTGACCTTGAGTTCCTTGGTCAGGGTGATGGTCTTGGAAAAAAGACCGGACATCAACACACCTCCCCGGAATGAGCCTGTAACACGTCAAGAGCCTGCTCCGCAGCGGCCTGAATCTCCGGATCCTCGTGGTCGAGGGTGGCCATGAGCGCCCTGAACGCGGCCTGCCCACCCATGCGCCCCAAAGCAGACAAAGCCTTGAGCACCACAAGTTGATTTCGGTCCTCGAGCAAGCCGATGATGGCCGGAACACCTTGGCTGAAGGTGCAGTCCGCCAGGGCCTCCACGGCCCGAATGCGCACCCAGTCGTCCTCGTCCTTCAGGGCGCGGCACAAAAAATCCCACGCCTCGTCCGAACAAACCCGGCCCATGGTTTCAACCAGCGCCAAACGCACCTCGGGCACTTCGTCACGAGCCAAACCGAGCAAGGCGGAAAAAATCCGGGGCTCATGCGCCATGCTCCCCAACGCTTCCAGACATATTTTACGGACATCGGCGGACTCATCCGACAACCCCCGCAGCAGCTCGGACGAGTGAGCGCGAACATCTATCCGTCCCAAGCCGTACAAGCCCATGAGGCGGCTCATGGAGTCGGCCGCCGTGCTCATGGATTGAAAATACCGCGCCACCGGCTCCGAGCCCACGGCGACAGCCGCGTCCAGGGCCGCCTCCTTGACGTCATGGTACGGATGACTCAGATGAGCCAAAATGGCTTCCACGCAATCCGGGCAACGCAATTTTGTTCCCAAAAAAAACAAGGACTGTTTGAGGATAGTGCCGTCCGACGTGGTCTTCAGTACATCCAAAAAAAAGCCCTTGGCCTCTTCGCCAGCCACCCGGGCCACCCCGGCCGCCAAGGACCGCTGCATGTCCCTCTCGCTGGACGCAAACGCATGGATCAGCATGGCCACGGCCTCGGGTGTTCCGATCCGTTCCAAAACCAACGCCGCGATCTGGGCCGCCCCTTCATTGGGGCAAAGCAACGCCTTTCCCAGCTCGTCCAAGGCGCCGATACGCACCAATGCGTCAACGGCCAGACCGACCCTTTCCAGATCCCGATCCGGATCAAGGGCGCCCGCCACATCCAAAATCCGAGCCATGGCCTTGTTATCTCCAACATAGCCCAACCCAACCATGGCCGAGTCCTGCACTTCCGCGTCCTCGTCGTCCAATGCCGAAAGCAGATACCGCCCAACCCGAACGCGTTCGTCGGCAGCCAGCAACGCCAGGCTCTTGCCGCCCATGATGCGCACGATGGCGCGCAAAACCTTGTTCCGCAAGGCCGCATCCGAACTGTCCAGACGCTTCAGAAGCATGGGCGCGGCCTTGATGTTGCCCATTTCGCCCAAGGCATCAATGATCATGGACCCAACCAACTCGGAACTACGATCCAAAGCGCGGGCAAACGCGTTGATCGACGAATCATCCCGGATCTTCATCAGGGCCTCGATCACCGCGAACTGCACCCATTCATCGTCGTCCAGAGCCTGATTCAGACTTTTAACCGCTTCGGGCCGCGCCAAATTGCCCAGGCTGACCGCGGCCTGATACCGCACATTGACCTCTGGATCGCGGAGCAAGGCCTCGCACAGTGAAGACACGGCCAAGACATTATCCGTGGCGCCAAGAATATCGGACATAAAAATTCGAACGTCGGGGTCCTCGTCCTTGAGCAGGGGCAAAAGCAAATCGAGATGTTCTCCACCTAGAGCGCGAAGTAAATCCATGGCCAGATTACGGACTGGCGGATGATCGCTCCGCAACAAGGGCAAAACTCCCTCCACGGCCCTGCGGCCACCTATCTTGCGCAAAGCATGGTCGGCGGCTTCCTGCACACCCAGATTGCTGCTCTGCAACAACGCCACCAAAAGCGGGACAGCCTCTTCCTGTCTGGCCTCGGCCGCCTGAAACGCACCTTCGCGCTGCAGATCCACGTCCGCGCTCCGAAGATTGTCCAGCATGTCATGACTCATCCGCGCACCCCTTCCTGTTTTGACGGCCAAATTCCTTCCGTCACGCAGCCACGCTACCTGACCAAAGCCCCCACCAAGGCTGCCGGAATGTCCGGCAAGTCGATGATCTCATCGGCCAGCCCGGCATCAACCACGGCCTTGGGCATGCCATACACTACACACGTCGCATCGCTCTGGGCAAGAATTCTTCCGCCGCTGGCCTTGAGTTTTCGCGCACCTTCCAACCCATCGCTCCCCATCCCCGTCAAAAGCATGCCCACGGCACGCCCCCCACAAACATCGGCCACGGATGCAAGCAATTCGTTGGCCGAAGGCTTGTACAAGCTGTCATGGGGTTCGACACCGACTTCAACCACCAGACGCATGCCTTCACGCCGCACCCGCAAATGAGAACCACCCGGCGCGACATATACCCGGCCAGGCGCCACGGGCGCTCCGTCTAGTGCCTCGCTTACATCCAGTGCGCTTAATGAATTCAGCCTTTTGGCAAAAGGGCCCGTAAACGCCTGGGGCATGTGTTGCGCAATGAGAATGGTCGCCGGAAAATCCCCCGGCAGCCGGGACAAAATACTCTGCACGGCCGGAGGCCCACCCGTGGACACGCCAATCGCGATCACGCTCCGCATCCCGGCACGACGCGACACAGCGGGAATCATGGATGTTGGCAAACCTGGAAGCATCGGACGTGGTCGTGTCCGACGAAAACCACCAGGGCGTTTGGCCACGGCCTTGACCTTGGCCTGCAAATCCTGCTCGATTTTGACAATTTCCAGACTGACCCGCGACAATTTCTTGGGGATAAAGTCAACCGCGCCCGCGTCCAAGGCCTTCAACGTGGCCTCGGCGCCCTCCACGGTCAGGGAACTGATCATGATCACCGGACGGGGCATTTCCATCATGATATGCTTGAGCGCCGTCAATCCATCCATGACGGGCATTTCAATGTCCAAGGTAACCACGTCGGGATCAAGCCGACGGACCAAGTCCAAGCCCTCCTGGCCATTCTTGGCCGTGCCCACGACTTCGATCTCGGCATCGTTCTCCAACATCGTCCCAATGGCCTTGCGCATAAACGCGGAGTCATCGACAACTACAACCCGTATCACAAAAGCTCTCCGTTTGATGATCAGCCAAAACACAGTCAAAGATTACTGTCCGCGCGTGTACGAATATAGACTACTCTGCGAAATTTTTCCAGGCCTTACCGCGACAGGACGAAAAATAAACTCCAAAAAGGAATCGAAGCACTCCTGCCATCATGAGTAATGGCCACAATCCGTGCGCGCCACGCGGTCGTGGATACAAACCGGGCAGCGCGACACGCAAAAAACGCCCCAAACACGGTCAAAAAAACTACTCCCGAAAAACACTTTCGAAAATTTCCCGAACGAAGCTACAACCACAAAGCCGCCGCCTAGGTTGCACGGACAGACGTATTCAAGCAAGTTTTATCATCCCAGGCCAACGAATGACGACGGGAAAATAAAATAATTGTTGCAAATCACTTCGATCTTAATTAGAGACATTTTTCTTCAACGGGATGTGGCTCAGTTTGGTAGAGCGCTGCGTTCGGGACGCAGAGACCGGAGGTTC
>RZYB01000076.1 GCA_009930495.1 Deltaproteobacteria bacterium | reverse complement strand
GGCCATGTTCTGGATGGTTTCCGCGACATCCGCGATGATGTCGGCGGGCGTCGAGGCGCCGGCGGTGAGACCGATCGATGCGTAGTGGCCAAGCTCCCGTAGCGGAAGCTCCGCCGATGTTTCGACGTGGATGGCGCGGATGCCCGAGTCGCCGGCGATCTGGGCCAGGCGGCGGGTGTTGCCGCTTTCCTTGCCACCCACGATGACCATGGCCTGTACCTTGGTGGCGATGTCGCGGACCTCGTCTTGCCGCTCCTTGGTCGCCATGCAGATGGTGTCGAGCACCGGCAGGTTGGGGTCCAGGTTGGCCTGGAGATGCGCCGCGATGACATCGAAGAGATCCTTGTCCTGCGTGGTTTGTGCCGCCAGGAAATAGCGTCGTCCCGGATGCGGTTCGATGCGTTTCAACTCCTCCAGATTCTGAAAAATATCGTGGGTACTGGCATAGCTGATCAGTCCCTGGACTTCCGGATGGTTGGGTTCGCCGAAAAGGAGGAGATGTTTTCCTTCCTGGGCTTGTTGTTGGATGAGGATTTGCGCTTTTTTCACTTTGGGGCACGTCGCGTCGATCAGAATGGCGCCGCGCTGTTCGTGGTCGTGCTGGACGTGCCGGGGTATGCCGTGGGCCCGAATGACGACAACATCACCCGGGTGTATTTCATCCAGGCTTTTGGCTTGGCGCACGCCCTGGGCCGCGTAGTGGCTCAGGACCTGGGGGTTGTGGATAATTGGCCCCAGAGTGAAGATCGAGCCCGTGAATTTTGGATTTTTCATGGCATGGTCGAGCTTGCGCAAGGCCATGCCGACGCCCATGCAGAAGCCGGCTGTTTTCGCGATGATCAGATGCATGTCTGCCCTCATGAATGGTTTTGTGATGCATGCTCGATGGCCGCGAGCACGTCGTCTATGGTTGTGCAAAAAACAATGTCCCGGCGCAGGCCCCGCGCTCCGGGCAGACCCTTGAGGAAACGGGGCACGAGGGTTCGCATTTTGAGCAGACCAGCGCGTTCCATGCCGTGATCTGCGTGGAGGTCGAAAAGGCGACGAACAAGGGCGAGCATGGCGGAGTATGTTTTGGGCGGGCTGGGCCGATTTGCCCGCAGCGCCTTGAAGCGTTCGAAGATCGTGGGATCGCCGAGCGCCCCCCGCGCGAACATGAGGCCGTCCACGCCGGTTTCCTCGAGGCACCGGATTCCGTCCTCGGCCGAGAAGAGATCGCCACTGGCGACGACGGGCAGCCGGACGCGTTCCTTGAGTCGGCGCAGACAAGACCAATCAGCCGTGCCGGTGAAGCCTTGGGTCGCGAAGCGCGGGTGCAGGCTCACCCATCCCGCCCCGAGTTGCTCCAATTCTTGGCCCAGTTCCAGATAAACCGGTTCATTCTGGCCCCAGCCCAGGCGGATTTTGAACCCCATGCATCCTGGTTCCGTGGCGTCGATCATGGCTTTGGCCACGGCCAGCAAGCGGGGCATGTCCCGGAGCAGGGCGGCGCCGCTTCCTGTTTTGGTCACTTTGCGGACGGAGCAGCCGCAGTTCAGATCGAAATACACAAAGCCCTGGCCCCGCAGGCGTTCCACGGCCTTGATCAGAAAATCCACCTCGGCGCCGAAGAGTTGCACCACCACGGGCGTGTCCTGAACGCAGGTCGCGAGAAGTTCGTTGGTGCCGGGGCTGCCGTAGATGAGCCCCTTGGCGCTGATCATTTCGGTCACGGCGATGTCGCAGCCGTGCTCGCGGCAGAGAAGACGGAAAGGCAGGTCGGAAAATCCGGCCAATGGCGCGAGCCATGGCGCTTCGGGAGAGATGGCGAGAGGTATGGTCATGGATTTCAGATCGTGGTTTGATAGTGACTCTTGGGGGCGTCTCCAAGAAGGCGTTCCCAGGGGCTGAGCACCGGGCAGAGGGCCGGGTCGTCCCATTTCATGCGCGCGAGGCGTTGGTCGGGCACGGTTTGCTTGGGGAGAAAACAGCGTAGCATGTGGTGGGCGGCGGTGAAGGTTGCCTGAATCAGGACTTCCGTGGTCGCGAATTCCCCATGGCCAAGGATTTCCCCGATGGCGGTGCCGGGCAGGGCCGGGGTGAAAATCAGCACGGTTTTGGCGAGTTTGGGCAGAGTCCAGGGGCAATAGGCCACGCGCTGGCCATGGGCGAGATGGGCGTCCAGGGCCCGAAGCTTGGCCAGGACCGCCAGGTAGCCGCCCAAAAGACGGGCGTCCGCTTGGATGTGGTCCCAAAAATGCGTCGCCCAGGCGGCATCCCGCGCGAACATCATGGATTCAAAGCTGGCCCGCGCGGTGATGACGTGCTGGATGGCGGCCCGCATGGAGGATCTGTCCGGCCCGCATTCCGCCAGGACAATGTCCGGGTGGAGGCTTTGGACCGTGAACAGCAGCTTGGTGCCGGGTGCAAGGCCGGCGCGAATGGCGGCCACCAGGGTCTGGCCCTGAATGTGGACCCAGGCCCGATCCGGGCTGATGTATGCCCGCAATTCCCCCTTGAGGGTGTCTCCAACACGGTGCTGCCGCCGGAATTGCTCCGTTCGTGATGGATTGTGGCGGGTGAAGGCGGAAAAAGCGGCCATGACGGAAGATCCGGTCTAATCCTTCAGCTGATCGATGATGAGTTCAACTTCATCGACGCTGAGTCCCGTGGCCTGGGCCAGGGCTCTGGCGGATTGGCCCCGGCGGTAGCCGCTGAGGATGGTTTGGCGCAGGAATTGGGGTGATTTGGTGAAGGTGTCGGCCTGCTCCAACAGCCGGCGCATTTCCAGGGCCCGGTGCTGGAGTTTTTCTTCCAGGGCGGCCAGCTCTTCCTGCCGCTTGGCAAAGGTGTTGACCAGTTCGTTTTCCAGGCGGGCATTGAAGTCAAGGCGTTGCAGAAACTCGTGCTGGCGGTCCTGGAGGGTCTGGAGCAAGCTTTCGGATTTTCTGAGTTTGATGAAAAAGAGCACAGCCAAGGACAAAAGCCCCAATTCGAGCAGGGTGGAAATGGCCAGGATCCAGAAAGGAATCTGCATGGGTTACACCTGTATGTCGATCAGGTGTCCCTGATCCGTTTCGGGATCCTCGGTATCTTGCTGGGCGTGCCTCTCGTCGTGGAGCAGGTTTTGTCCGGCCTCGTGGTGCCCGTCTTCGTCCACGTGGGTTTCGGAGTCTGGCTCGGCAGGCTCGGACTTGGCGATTTGTTTTTTTTCTTCCTGCTGCTTTTTCAGGACCAGCTGCTGGGCCAGGGCCTGCTGCATTTCCGGATGGACATGCTGCACGTTGTGCAGTTTCTGGGCTTGCGGGATTTGCGTGATGATCGTCGTCAGATCAAGTGAATTGACCATTACTTCACTACATAGCCTTCGATCAGAATTTTTTGGGCCTGGGCACCATCCAGCGCGGCGTTGAGGGCGGCCGTCAGGTCCGTCGTGAATTGCCTTGTTTGTTCCGGGTCGCCTGGATCGATGATGTCCGTTTTTTGAAGAAAGCGAAATATCGCGTCCCGGAGCACCACGTTTTTGGCGGTGATTTCCCGCGTCAGGGCGGGCGAGGCTCCAGGAATGGAAATGTTGACGGTCAAAAAGCGGGTGTCCTTGCCTGTGCCGCGTTCGATCACGAACGGTTTGAACGCGTAGGTTTTGCGGAGTCCGCCCACGCCGCCGCCATTGCCCGTCCCGCCACCACCCGTGGGCACCACGGGCTTGATTGCCGAAACCGGTTTTTTGGCCGCGTTTTTTTTGGCCGAGATATCCTCGGATTCCGGGTCCGACCCGGGAAGGAACCAAAAAATGGCGGCCACCGCGATGAGCACGATGACCAGGATCACGCCGAGAAAGGATGCTTTTTTCCAGAGGGGGAGGCCATGATGGCGGGCACGTTCCTTGCCCTGCTCGGTGTCGTCATCGGGCGCGTTTTCGGCGTCCGATTCCGGAAGCGCTTCCTGCTGGGGGGCTTCCTCTTCCTCGAATTCAAGAAAAAGGGCGTCGTCGAGGTCGAGTTCGACTTTCTGCAGGCCCTTTGGGATTTCATCCTTCAGGCGTTCATCGTCCAGGCTGACGTTGCGGTCGTCGGGCTGCGTGGGTTGGGCAAAGAGGACGGGGAGAATCATGGAGGGCGCTGACCGGTGGAGAGCCACCGGTCAGAGAACGACTATTCGAAAATCTTGTTGATTTTCTGGCCCAGGGTTTCGGCCGTGAACGGTTTGACAATGTAGTTGGACACCTTGGCCTGCACGGCTTCGATGATGTTCTCCTGCTGGGCCTCGGCCGTGACCATGAGGAAGGGCAGATCCGCGAATTCCTCGCTGGCGCGGACTTTGCGCAAGAGCTCGATGCCGGTCATCTGTGGCATGTTCCAGTCGGAAATGATGAAATCGATCTGGTCCCTGTTCAGGGTTTCCCAGGCGGATGTTCCGTCGTCCGCTTCCAGGATATTGTTGAATCCGAGTTGTCTGAGAATATTTTTGATGATCCGGCGCATGGTTGAAAAATCATCGACGATGAGCACGCGCATATTGGTGTTGACGGGCATGTATTCCTCCGCTGTGCGATTCGTGAAACCGGGATGGTCAGAGCAGGTTGCCGTGTTCCTGGCGGAACATTTTTTTCAGTTTGGCCAGGGCCTGGGAATGAATCTGGGACACGCGTCCTTCGGTTACTTCCAGGGTCAGGGCCACCTCTTTCATGTTCAACTCTTCGGTGTAGTACAAACTCAGCACCAGTTGTTCCCGTTGGCTCAGTCTATTGATGAGATGTGCCAATTTGTCAATGATGTCCTGGAGGGCGACCACGCTGGACGGTTCCTGGAAACTGTCCTCGCCTTTGTTGGTGACGAAATTTTCCTGGATGGAGTCAAGGCTGAGCACGACCTGGGTGTTGAGCGCCTCCAGCGTGTTTTCCAGTTCGGATGTCTCCTGGCCCGTGATTTTTTCGAGATCCTGGCGACTCGGTGCCTGGCCGTGTTCCTGTTCGTATTCCCGGATGACGTGTTCGAGTTTTTTGATTTTTTGCCGCAGGCCGCGTGAAAACCAGTCCATGCGCCGCAGTTCGTCGAGCATGGCGCCGCGGACGCGGCTTTCGGCGAAGGATTCAAAGCGAATACCCAGATTGGGCTGAAATTTGCCCAGGGCCTCCATGAGGCCGAGTGTCCCGGCGCTGATCAGGTCGCCCAGCTCGATGTGGCCTGGAAGCTTGGCCTTCAGGTGTAGCGCGATGACCTTGATGCGCGGGGCAAAGGCCCTGGCGATCTGGTCCTTGCGCGCCGGATCCAGGGACGCGAAGCAGTCGCCGTCCAACAGGGCCCAGGGTGGCTCGGTGGAGCTATTCGGCAAAGAGGAGTTTTTTCCAGAAGAATTTGATATTCCCATCCAGATGATCCAGCGGCTTCCACCGTGCGATGTTTTGGGCGACCTTCTCCATGGCCCGGGCCGCCTCGCCTTGCGGGTACAGACTGCAGAACGGCTTTTGCTGGATCACGGCCTGGCGGACCCGTGGGTCCAGTGGAATGTGTCCCACGAAATCCAGGGACACGCCACCCAGGAAGTGATCGGAGGCATTGTAAAGCTTGGCGAAAATGTCCCTGGCGGATTTTTCGGTCTTGGCCATGTTGATCAGGACATGGAATTTTTCCACGCCATGTTTGATTTTCATGACCTTGATCAGGGCGTAGGCATCGGTCAGGGAGGTTGGCTCCGGCGTGACGACCAGCAGCCGTTCTTGCGCCGCCAGATTGAAATACACGACATTGTCGTTGATTCCCGCGCCCGTGTCCACGATAAGGTAGTCGATGCTGCCCTCGAGGACATCCATGGCTTCCAGTAATTCCAGTTTCTGGCCTGTGGTCAGCGACAGCATTTCACTGACGCCGCTGGCCGCGGGCAGGATGGAAAAGCCGTATTCCGTTGGCGCGAGAATGTCGCGCAGGGAAACGCCTTCATGGAAGACGTGGAAGAGGTTTTTTTCCGGGGCCAGCCCCAGGATGACATCCACGTTGGCCAGCCCGAGGTCCGCGTCCAGGATGACGCAACGGTGCCCCATGCGCCCAAGGGTCAGGGCCAGGTTCACGGAAATATTCGTTTTGCCGACTCCGCCCTTGCCGGAGGTAACGGACAGAACCATGGGAAAGGTGGTGCTCATGCGGGTGGCGTCCTTGTGGGTTGGTGCGTCAAATGGCTGCTTCCGGCAGCTCGTGCCGCAGAAGCAGTTTCCAGATTCCCTGGGTATCGGGTTGGGCCAGGGTGTTTTTCAATTCCGGTCCGACCGACAACAGGGACACGGGCAGCCCGGTCTTGGTGGCCTGATTGAGTATTTCCCCGTAATTACAAGCTTCGTCCAATTTCGTCCAGATGATGCTGGCCGCGCTGTCGGTCGCGAGCCGGGAGACAAAGGCGTCCATTTGTCCGCTGGCGTAAAGAGGGCTCAGCACCAGATGAACGTGTCCCTTGGGCGGATGCCCGCCGGAGATGTCCCGAAGCCAGGCGTCAAGGGGTTGGCGACCGGGCAGGCCGGGCAGATCGACCAGTACCAGGTCGTGGTCCATGGCGTCGCGTTCGAGGTCGGCCCACTGCTCCGGACTGTCCAGCTCGCGGTAGGACAGCCCCGAGAGTTCCGCGTAATGTCGCAGGTAGAGCCGCCCCTTGCCCTGGGAACGGTCGGCGTTGACGATCAGGATGCGCGTTTTGGGCCGGGCCTTTTTCACGGCCAGGGACAGGCGCAGAACCGTGCAGGACTTGCCGCCGCCGTAAGGGCCGGCGAAAAGATGGATTTTATGCGGCCAGGCGGTGTCCAGCCATGGCAAAACCTTGAGCATTCCACTCATGACGCTCAGGGTGGGCGAGTCTGGCTGGCGGCGGAATTTTTCCCACAGGGCGAGGAGCACGTCATGGTGGACGCCTTCGCGTTCCAGGTAATCGAGGACCACCTGCTGGCGCGGCGTGAGCAGCCCGACATCCATTTGCGGCGTGATCACGGCCATGAGGTGCTTGCGCAGCTGTGACCATTCCTCGCGCATCAGTGTCCATTCGTTGCCGGCCGGGGCCGGCGCGATGTCGCTGGCCGGAGCCGGCGCGGCGGGTTCATCCAGGGCGGCCATGATCTCGTAGCAGACCGTCCCGCCCTTGGTGGTTTTTTGGTTGCTCAGAATGATGGCATCCGGTCCCAGTTCGTTTTTGATCTGGGCCATGACATCCTTGGTGCTGCTACCGGTGAAGGTTTTGACTCGCATCGCTAGATTTCCACCATGGCCACGGATTCAAGGCGAATGTCGGCCGGGATTTCGGCCTGGGAAATAACCGGCATGGTCGGCAGGAAGCGGGCCAGGAGCTGCGCCAGATGCTGCCTGACCAGGGGCGAGGTCAGCAGCACGGGCTGCCCCTCGGCCACGATGCCCTTTTCCGCGGCTTTGTTGATGGACTGGATGATCTTGTGGGCCAGGCCCGGTTCCATGGCCAGATAGGATCCCTGCTCGGTGCGCTTGATGCTTTCCTGGAAGGCGCCCTCGATGGCCGGCGAGAGGGAGATGATCGGTAGCAGATTGCCCTGTCCCAGATATGGCTTGATGATCGTCCGGGACAGGCGCTGGCGCACGAATTCGGTCAACTGGTCGGCGTCCTTGATGGCGTGGCCGTAGTCGGCCAAGCATTCGACGATGGTCAGCAGGTCGCGCACGGACACATTTTCGCGGACGAGGTTCTGCAACACCTTTTGCACCGTGCCCAGGGTCAGGATGCCGGGCACCAGCTCCTCCACGACCTTGGGGGCGCGTTGGGCGAGGTTGTCCAGCAGGGCCTGCACTTCCTGGCGGCCCAGGAATTCGTGGAGGTTTTGCTTGAAGACCTCGGTCAGGTGCGTGGCGATGACCGTTGACGGATCGACCACGGTGTAGCCGGCCATGACCGCCTCGTCCTTTCTGGCCGAGGGGATCCACAGGGCCGGCAGGTTGAAGGCCGGCTCCAGGGTTTCGATGCCCTTGATGTTGTGGCGGGCGTCGCCGGGGTCCATGGCCAGATAATGGTCGATCATGATCTCGGCCGAGGCCACGCGATTGCCCTTGATTTGAACCACGTATTCGCCGGGCTTGAGCTGGAGGTTGTCGCGCAGGTGCAGCGACGGAACAATGACACCCATGTCCAGGGCGAATTGGCGGCGGATGGAGCGGATGCGGGCCAGGAGGTTGCCGTTCTGGTCTTCGTCCACCAGGGGTATAAGGCCATAGCCGACCTCGAGCTCCATGAGATCCAGCGGCAGCAGGGACTGCACTTCTTCCGGGCTGTCCGGGGAGGTCGCGCCCTTTTTCTTTTTTTGTTCCGGTTCCGCGGACTCGGCCTTGAGACGTTCGGAAATGATGGACACTCCGTAGAGGACGCAGGCCAGGGTCAGGAAGGCCACGGTCGGCATGCCCGGAACAATGGCGAAAAGCAGCAGGACGCCGGAAACCAGCTTCAGGGCGCGGGGATGGTTGGTCAGCTGGCCAATGAATTCCTCGCCCATGCGCGCTTCGGCCGCGGCCCGGCTGACGATGATGCCGGCCGCGGTGGACGTGATCAGGGACGGGATGGTCGAAACCAGGCCGTCGCCAATGGTCAGCAGGGTGAAGGTGTGGGCCGCGTCCATCCAGTTCATGTCCTTTTGCAGGACGCCGATGAAAAACCCACCAATAATATTGATGAAGGTGATGAACAGGCCGGCGTTGACGTCTCCGGACACGAATTTACCCGCGCCGTCCATGGCCCCGTAAAAATCCGCCTCGCGGCGCAGGTTTTCGCGTTGCTTGACGGCCTGCTCCTCGTCGATGAGCCCGGCGTTGAGATCGGCCTCGATGGCCATCTGCTTGCCGGGCATGGCGTCCAGGGTGAAGCGGGCGGCGACCTCGGCGATGCGCGTCGTGCCGGACACGATGACGGTCTTGTTAAGAATGAACAGGATAAGAAAGATGACCGCGCCAATGGCGAAGTTGCCGCCGACCACGAATTCGCCAAAGGCCTGGATGACCTTGCCCGCGGCCGAGGTGCCCTGGTCGCCGTGCAGAAGGATAAGTCGTGTCGAGGCCACGTTCAGGGCCAGGCGGAGCAGGGTCGTGACCAGAAGCACCGAGGGAAAAATGGAGAATTCCAGGGGCGAGGTCATGAACATGGACGTGATCAGGATGACCAGCGAAAACGAAATGGAAAAGGCCAGCAGAATATCCAGGAAAATGGTCGGCAGCGGCACCAGCATGACGAACAGGATCAGAATCACGCCGCCGGCGAGCAGGAAGTCGCCCTGCTTGGTGAAGCGCTTGTAGTTGATCTCCATGTTCGAGGTGGGAGCAGCCATTATTTTGACATCCTTGCGGGGTGGCGGATCACGGCCGTTTTTTGGTTTTGTAGACTTGGGCCAGAATGGCGGCCACGGCTTGGTAGAATTCCTCGGGAATTGTGTCCCCGACTTCGACAACTTTATACAAAGCCCGTGCCAGGGGTTTGTTCTCACGGACGGGGACGTTGTTTTGGCGTGCGATTTCCTTGATTTTTTCCGCCACGCGGCCAGCGCCCTTGGCCAGAATGAGGGGGGCGGGAGCCTCCATGACGTTGTAGCGGATGGCAATGGCCAGATGGGTCGGGTTGGTGATGACCACGTCGGCCTTGGGGACGTCTTTCATCATCCGCTTGGCCATCACGGCCATCATTTTTTGACGCTGCTTGCTTTTGACGACCGGATCGCCCTCGGCCTGCTTGCGTTCGTCCTTGACCTCGCTTTTGGTCATTTTCAGGTTTTCTTCATAGTCCCAGCGGGTATAGATCAAATCCGCGATACCGATCAGCAGCATGGGGGCCAGGGCGTATTCGAACATGGTTTGCCCGGCCTGGAGGATGTAGGCGGCGATACCCTCGGCCGACTGATAGAAGAGGGGGATGACCTCTCCGAGCGCCTGCTTGAGGACGATATACGGTCCAATGGCCACGGCCGCGGCCATGAACACGCTCTTGAGCAGCCGGACGATGGTCTGCTTGCTGATCAAGAGTTTTTGGAGCCCCTGGGCGAGGTTGAACATCTTGAATTTCGGTTTGAAAATCTTGGGCGCCCAGAGCTTGCCGACCTGCAGCCGGACACTGATGAAGGCCACGATGGCGATGGCCAGGATGATGGGCAGCACCATGATGGCCATGCTGCGGAGGCAGCTCTGCAGCAAGGAGAGGACCGAGGTTTGGGTCAGCTCGTACGAAAAGCCGTCCTGGAAGAACCAGCGCATGAGGGATTCCAGCTCGCCCTGGATCGTACCCAGATAGAAACGCACCGCCAGGAGCCCGACAAACATGGTCAGGGGCTTGGGGAGCTCCTGGCTTTTGGGGACACTGCCTTCCCCCCTGGCCTTGTTACGGCGCTTGGGGGTGGCGTGTTCGGTGCGACTCGGATCGTGCTGGGGCATGATGTTTTAGCGCATCGCGTTGATAAGTTGGGAAAAGAGCAGCGGCATATGGGAGACGAAGCCTTCCATGTGCAGCGCGATGATTTCAAAAATAATGCCCAGAAACAGGAACCCGACGCTGATTTTGATGGGAAACCCGATGATGAGCACGTTCATCTGGGGGGATGCCCGTGAAACCAGGGCCAGGGCCAGGTCCACCAACAGGATGGCCGCGATGACCGGGGCGCTGATTTGGATGGCCAGCAGGAACATCTGGGCCGAAAGATCCAGCACGCGCGACGTCAGGCGTGGCGAAATCAGGATGTCGCCGGGCGGAATGAGCGCGAAGGTCTTGAGCAACCCCTCGATCAGAAACAGATGGCCGTTGAACGACAGGAACGTCAACAGACTGACCATGTACAGGAAATGGGCCGTGACCGCTTCGGACGTGCCGGAATCTGGATCGACCACGTTGACCATGGTGAAGCCCATTTGAAATCCAATGAGCTGGCCCCCGGTCTGAATGGCGGCGAATAGAAAGCGGATGACCAGTCCCAGCACCAGACCGAGCATGAGTTCCCCGGCGAGCATCACGGCCAGGGCGAAGGGGTGGGCGGGCATGAGGTGTCCGGTCAGGGGCAGTTTGGACCACAGGGCCAGGGTCAGGGTCAGGGTCAGGGCGGCCTTGGCTGGCGCGGGCAGGGTTTGGCCGCCGAAAAAGGGCATGAGGAAAAGGACCAGGCTTACCCGCATCAGGGCCAGCAAAAAGGTCAAGAGTATTTGAGGATCGAGCGAGAAGAGGTCCATGCCGGGCTTTAGCAAGACATGGACCATATCCGTGGTCGTTCTATTCGGACGGGGTTTCGATTTGCCATTGGCGCAGGGCGTTGAACATATTTGTCCGGATACGCTTGTCGTGGCCGCAAAGATCCAGGGCCGCGCGCAGGGTGGCGGATCGGGCCGTGGCATCCTTGGAGGGACAGCTGTTTTCCCATATCGGGAGTCTCCATTGCCGACAGGCCTGAGTGATGGTCGCCTTGTCCAGAAGCAGCAGGGGGCGGATCATGGTCAGTCTGCCCCGGAAATAGGATTCCTTGGGCACGAGGCCGTGGATTTTACCGGTTTTGAGCATGTTCATGAAAAACGTCGAAACCAGATCATCGGTATTGTGTCCCAGGGCGAGATGGGTCAGGCGATAGCGTTGGCAAAGATCGAACAGTCGTTTGCGACGGAGCCAGGCACAGTAGAAGCATGGAGATTTTTTGCGGTTTTCCGGGGAGTGGGCGCGTGGGCCATAATCCGTGGTTTCCAGGTGGCTGGCCACGCCGTGTTGGCGCAGCCATGCTGCCAGCGGCGCGTGGGAGGCGGGGTCGAAACCGGGATTGAGGTGGATGACGAAGAGCTCGAAGGAAAAGGGCACGATGCGCTGGCGCAGGAGCATGACCTGGAGCATGACCCAGCTGTCGGCGCCGCCGGACACGGCCAGGCCGATCCGCGCCCCGGGCCAGGCCATGCCGGTCTGCTGCATGAGCTTGCCGGCTTGTCCGAGACAGTTTTGTTGGGCGAATTTAAGTTTTCCCCACTGGGCCATGGGTTCTCCTGTGGAGGTATTTGACAGACCGGGAATGCGTATTAAGGGG